>JAJRPR010000027.1 GCA_024280655.1 Alphaproteobacteria bacterium
AAAATATTGGCACGCTTAGCAATATCATAGAAAGTGAATCCATTATCATTCCAAAGATTAAATAAATTAGTAAAATCAACGCCAAAAATAAATAAGGGCTTAGATTATTTGCAACTACTAAATTGGCAATTTCTTGCGGTAATTGGGTTAGTGCCAAAAAACTATTGAACAGGCTAGCACCAAATATAATTAGAAAAATCATTGCAGTGATTTTGGCGGTTTCAAGCAGTGCTGTGATGAATTTTTGTTTGCTTAAATTACCAGAAAATAGAGCCATAAATCCTGTGGCAACAGCGCCTATTGCCGCCGCCTCTGTTGGGGTGAAAAAGCCAAAATACATGCCGCCAACTACCACAAAGAATATTCCTAATACTGGGAGAACCGATATTAGCGCCTCTAAACGTTGCTTAATTGAGGAACGCTCTAAGCGCCCTGCTGAATTTGGTGAGAGGCGCACTATTATGGCAATAGTTAGCATATAGCCAAAAACCGCTAACAATCCCGGAACTATTGCTGCAACAAACATTTTGGCAATATTTTGCTCGGCAATTATCGAGTATATCACCAAAATGATTGAGGGTGGAATGAGAATACCGAGCGTGCCGCCAGCCGCCAAAGCCCCTGTTGCTAATGAGCCAGAATAGCCGTGTTTTTTAAGTTCGGGCAGAGCCACCTGCCCTATTGTGCCGGCGGTTGCTAATGATGAGCCGCAAATTGCGCCAAACCCAGCGCAAGAACCTATTGCCGCCATCGCCATTCCTCCTCTTTTATGCCCAACAAAAACTTGTGCGCTTTTGAATAATGATGCGGACATGCCGCTAATAGTTGCTAATTGTCCCATTAATAAAAATAGTGGAATGATGGAAAGCGAATAAGAGGAAAACATTGAATAGGTGAGATCATTTAGCTGAAACAGAATTGGCGAAAAAGAGCCACGCACCAAGATATTACCAATCACGCCAACAATAATCATTGCTAGCGCAATGGGTATGCGCAAAAATATCAACACTAAAAGCACTGGAAATGACCAAATGCCAATTTCGAGATTGCTCAAGTGCTTTTCTCCATATTATCAGCTTTTGAAAACATGCTATTTAACACGATTGAAATGGCAACCAACACCCAAATATAAAGCGCTATAAGAGCAGATGCATAGGCGAACCAAAGCGGGAATTGTAAAATAAAGCTCACTTCACCATTATTATATTTTTCAATTGTGCCAAGTGTTAAGCGCCATGCTAAAATGCTAGCGATTATCAACATGAAAATATCTACAATGAAATCTATGGTTTGATTGGCGAATTTGCCTAATTTCTCAGTAAAAAAACTAACTGCAGCATGAGAGCGATTTAATTGTGCAAAGGGCATAAAAGCAAGAATGGCAAAAGCCGTGCCGACCTCCACTAATTCGAAATCTCCTTTAATAGAAGAAAACCCAATGGGAATACCTGCCCGTCCAACAATCGAGATGAGCACCATTAATGCAATTAAGCAAAGCACTAAGCCGCCTAATATTGCTAAATATTTGGCAAAAGCTTCAACCAGATTTGAAATTTTATTTAACGCTTTCATACTAAGCGTTTTAGCGTGGTGGGACAGGCCTTGTCAGCAAAAATATTGCAACCAGAATAAGTGTTATCGCTTGGGCAATTATGACCCATAATGGCAGTCCAATAAACCAGACTAAAAACACCGAAAAAGCCATCATTATAACGGCTTGGGTTTTAGCAATTTTTGAAATTGCCCCATGCTCTCTCCAATTTTTTATCGGAGGGCCAAGGGTCTTGTGATTTAGCAGCCACGTATTGATACGAGTTGAACCACGAGAAAAACAAAATGCTGCGAGTAAAAGCGGTGAAGTAGTAGGAAGAATGGGGAGAAAAATACCTATGACACCAACTGCTAAAGCGATAAAACCAGCGGCAACCCAAATTGCACGCACAAGGGCGGAAGCGGTGATTTCATTCGCTTCATCTCTTAATGGGCAGGTCTTATCTCTTAGTGGACAGGCCTTGGCAATTTTTGCTTTACTATCAATCATATCTGTTATCTAGCATAGATTTATGAATCATTGTTGAAATTATATGATTAGCATTTAGTTTATATAAAAGTAAGTAATTTTTTACTATAGAAACCTCTGCGAAACTATAGCAACATTTATTATGATAACACAACTAAGAATAACAATAATTATTATTGGTGATAAGCAAAAATGACAAAACATAATAAGCAATTCACATATCTAAAAGATTATAAGCCGTTTCCTTATCAAGTACTCAACGTTAAATTATGCTTTGAGATTGAAGAAAAAAGCACCAAGCTAATTTCTAAAATTAGTTTTGCGCCCAACAAAAAAACCTTGCATGGCGAGGCGCTAATTTTGGACGGTGATGAATTGATGCTTAAATCAATTTTGCTTAATGGTGCGCCTCTTAGTTCAGATGAATATCATGTTTCATCAAATAAATTAGAGGTGATTTCACCGCCAAAAAACAAGTTCACGCTTGAAATTACTACTATATTAAATCCAGATGATAATTCTGAATTGATGGGGCTTTATCGCTCAAGTGGAATTTTTTGCACGCAATGTGAGCCTGAAGGATTTCGGCGCATGACATATTTCCCAGATCGCCCCGATGTGCTTAGCACTTATAGGGTGCGCATTGAGGCTGATAAGAGGCTTTTGCCTGTTTTATTATCTAATGGAAATCTGATTGAAAAAGGCAAGCTTGAGAATAATCGCCATTATGTTGTGTGGGAAGATCCGCATAAAAAACCTTCATATTTATTTGCGATTGTGGCTGGTGATTTGGGTAAAATTGAAGATGAGTTCACTACCGCATCGGGCAAAAAAATTGACCTTGCGATTTATTGTGAGCATGGCAAAGAAGATAAATGCACCTACGCAATGGACGCTTTAATACGCTCTATGAAATGGGACGAAAAACGTTTTGGGCGTGAATATGATTTAGATATTTTTAACATTGTTGCAGTGTCTGATTTTAACTTTGGGGCAATGGAAAATAAGGGGTTAAATATCTTCAATGATAGGCTTATTCTGGCTGATCCTAACAGCGCAACTGACAAAGATTATGGGCGAATTGAATCTGTTGTGGCACATGAATATTTCCATAATTGGACAGGAAATAGAATAACTTGTCGGGATTGGTTCCAGCTTTGCCTTAAAGAGGGTTTGACCGTTTATCGAGATCAAGAATTTACTTCTGATGAGCGAAGTCGTAGCGTTAAACGAATTGAAGATGTGCGTCTTTTACGTATGGCACAATTTCCTGAAGATGCGGGCCCGCTTGCCCACCCAGCACGCCCTGATAGGTTTCGTGAAATAGATAATTTTTATACTGCTACTGTCTATGAAAAGGGCGCAGAAATTGTTCGTATGTTGGCTCTGATTTTGGGGCAGACACAATTTCGAAAGGGATGCGATTTATATTTTGAGCGCCATGATGGCGAAGCAACAACCATTGAGGCATGGTTAGCTATTTTTGAGGAAAGTAGTGGGCAAGATTTATCGCAATTCAAAAAGTGGTATTTGCAAGCTGGCACGCCAAATGTGAGTGTTAAAACTCATTGGAATGAAACAACAGGTAGTTTTACTTTAAGCCTTAATCAACACACTAAGCCAACTCCTGATCAGCCTAATAAAGTGCCAATGCTCATTCCAATTAAATTTGGACTTGTTGGAGTAAATGGCGGGGGTGTCGGGGACGGGAGCGAAGCGACCAACGGCGACAAGAATAATGGCAAGGATATGGCCTATAGTTCTGTTAGTGGTGGCACAATTAAAGACAATATAATTTTGTTTGATACTGAAAAAATGGAGCTAAAATTTGAGGGGCTTGCGAGCCGTCCTGTGCTTTCATTATTAAGAGAATTTTCTGCTCCAATTAATATCAAGAGCAAAGCCAAAACAAAGGATAGATTATTTTTAGCTCGTCATGATAGTGATGCATTTAATCGTTGGCAGGCACTAAATGATGTTGCTTTAGAGTTGCTTGTTAGTGCGATTAAAAATAACGGCAATTTTGAAGATGAACAAATAATTGAGCAATATTCTGCGGCACTAAAAGACACGATTGAGAACCCTAACCTTGATGATGCGCTTAAAGCATTTGCGCTTAGCTTGCCCTCTGAAATAATTATTGCACAGGAGTTAAAGGAAAATATCGATCCCTTATTAATTCATCAGGTGCGCAAAGGGTTTTTGCAAAGGATAGGCAATGCGCAATATGTGCCAATATTGGCGAAATATAATGCTTTAGCTAGTGATACAAAAATATTTTCTACTTCAGCAAAGGCAACTCGTGCCAGAGCATTGCGCAATCAATGTTTGGCGCTAATGAATGCTAGCGGCAAACAACAAGCACAGGCTCTAACTATTGAGCATTATTTTAGCGCTAATAATATG
>JAJRPR010000028.1 GCA_024280655.1 Alphaproteobacteria bacterium
ATAATGTCTATTGACGTTGCAACAAGAAATTCGCTTGAATTAATAAGCACCAATCAGGGATTACAAAAAGGCTCTTTAAGAGATGTAATAGATTTATGTTCAACATCTGCTGGCTCAAGATTATTAACAAGGCGATTATTAGCCCCCCTTACAAATATAGAGGACATAAATAAACGTCTTGATATGGTTGAGACCTTGTTTTCTGATAATATCTTTCGTGATGAATTACAAAAAAATATCCGCTCTATTCCTGATATTTCACGCGCCCTAACCCGCCTAACGCTTGATCGTAGCGGCCCAAGAGATTTAGCAAATTTAGGCATAGCTATAGAAAAAGCCATTTTTTTAAGTGAAATAATATCTAAAAAATCACAATTACCTACCGGCATAAAGGACATTATTGCTACGCTTAACCTATTACCAAAAAGCCTAGGGCAAAAGCTTGCATTAGCCTTTATTGACGAGCCGCCAATTCATAAAAAAGATGGTGGGTTTATAAGGCAAAATTATAATGAGGAACTTGATAGGCAGCGCCAATTAACTACAAAAAGCCGCACAATAATTAGCGCTCTCCAGTTAGATTTAAGTCAAGAAACAGAAATTAAAAACCTTAAAATCAAGCACAATAGAGTACTTGGATATTTCATTGAAGTACCGATAAGTCAGGGTGAAAAACTATTATCTAATGAGTTTAATTCTAATTTTATTCATCGCCAGACAATGGCCAATGTTATGCGTTTTACAACCTCTGACCTGGCAAAACTTGAGAGCGAAATTTCTCTTGCGCAAGCTAATTCGCTAAAAATTGAACTTGATATTTTCAACTCTTTAAGAAATGAAATTATTGCTAAAAGTAAAATCTTGCAAAAATCAGGCGATGCTTTAGCCAAATTAGACCTAAGCATTTCCCTTGCTAAATTAGCAGCCCAAAGAAATTATTGTCGTCCCAAAATTGATAATTCTTTAGCCTTTAATATTATTGGCGCACGCCACCCAGTTGTTGAGCAAACATTAAAAGATAATAATGAGAATTTCATTATTAATGATTGCGATCTCTCAGGAGAAGATGGGGCAAATGAGGAAGAAAATGGCGGACAATTATGGTTAGTTACTGGGCCTAATATGGGCGGCAAATCAACCTTTTTACGGCAAAATGCATTAATTGCTATCCTAGCGCAAATCGGCTCTTTTGTTCCAGCAAATTCTGCGCATATTGGCATAGTTGATAAGGTGTTTTCTCGGGTTGGCGCATCTGATGATATTGCAAAAGGGCGCTCAACCTTCATGGTTGAAATGGTCGAAACTGCTGCTATCTTAAATTATGCAACTAAACGCTCATTAGTTATACTTGATGAAATTGGTCGAGGCACTTCAACTTTTGATGGCCTCTCAATCGCATGGGCAACTGCTGAAGCACTAAATAAACGCAATCGCTCAAGAGCATTATTTGCAACTCATTTCCATGAATTAACATCATTAGCAAAAATATTAGATCGCACTTCAAATCACACAATGAAAGTTCGTGAATATAGAGGAGAATTAGTGTTTTTACATCAGGTAAGCAAAGGCACGAGCGATCGCTCTTACGGCATTCAAGTAGCAAAGCTTGCAGGGCTTCCTCAAGAAACCTTGCAACGAGCAAAAGAAGTTTTAAGCTTATTAGAAAAACAACCCCGCTCAAGCGCTAGTTTAATATTAGATGAATTGCCTTTATTTTCTCATTCAGCCAAAATCGAGCAAAATGAAATTAGCAAAATTGATGAAATGCTTGATAATTTGCGCCCAGACGAGTTAACTCCTCTTAAAGCAGTTGAATTGCTTTATGAATTAAAAAGAATATATGATGGCAACAAATAATAGAGTAAAAAAAACTGGCTTTAGAGCTATTTTAGCAGATGATATAATTTCGCAAATGCTAGAGGAATTGGGCGAGCAACCAGCCGCAAGTGCCAATTCAAGAGCCATGTTTTTTAATCTAATAAAATCAACTCTATTAAATGCCCATAAAGCAGCACAAGACGAGCTTATAAAAACCCAAAAGGGTGAAAAATGCGCCAAAAATATCTGTCTAGCACAAGACGAAATTATTCGTGCAACCCATAATTTTGCCAACAATTATGTTTTTCCTCCCCTTGATGATAACACAAAAAATAACTCTCTAAGCATAGCAGCAGTTGGTGGTTATGGACGTGCAACATTAGCACCCGGATCTGATATTGATCTATTATTCATATTGCCAGAAAAACAAACAGATGAACAAGACAAGCGTAATGAGCAAGTAATTGAATATATACTTTATATGCTTTGGGATCTTGGTCAAAAAGTTGGCCATGCGGTGCGCTCTCTTGATGAATGTCTAAAAATGGCAAAGACTGATATGACTATTCGCACCGCAACACTTGAAGCTCGTTTTCTTTCAGGCAATCAGGTACTATTTGAAACTCTTGTTAAGCGTTTTGAAAAAGAAATCATGAGAAAAACTGGACCTGAATTTATCGCCGCAAAATTGCACGAGCGTGATTTGCGCCATGAGCGTATGGGCAATACTCGCTATGTTGTTGAGCCAAATATTAAAGAGGGTAAGGGTGGATTAAGAGATCTTAATACGCTTTTTTGGATTGGAAAATATTTTTATCAAGTAAAAAGCAACGCCGATTTAGTGAAAAAGGGCGTGTTTAGCTCCTCAGAACTTAGATTGTTTGAGCGTTCAGAAAATTTCCTTTGGGCGGTGCGCTGCCATCTTCATTTCCTCACCAATCGTGCTGATGAAACTCTTACTTTTGATGTGCAGCCAGAACTTGCGCAACGTATGGGGTTTTCTGATAGGGCAGGAATGTTGGGCGTTGAGCGTTTCATGAAACGTTATTTTTTAGCAGCAAAAGATGTTGGTGATTTAACTCGTGTTTTTTGCTCGGTGCTTGAATTTTCTCACGCAAGTAGAACTAATATATTGAGTTTAGCGCTTGAGGGTTTACGCATAAAAAATAATAAGCAAATAAAAAAAGAGCCTGATTATATAATTGAGCGGGGGCGCATTAATGTTAAAGACACAGAACTTTTTGCAAAAAATCCAATACACCTAATTAAGATATTTTGGTTAGTTGAAAGGGAGGAATTATTATTTCACCCCGAAGCGTTCAAACATATCACCCGCTCATTAAAATATATCAATTCTGATTTACGTAACAATGAGCAAGCCAATCAATATTTTTTAGAAATCCTAACTTCATCAGTTTCAGTTGAGCGCACTTTAAGGCGTATGAATGAAAGCGGGGTGCTTGGACGTTTTGTACCAGAATTTGGCAAAATCGTCGCTCTTATGCAATTTAACATGTATCATCATTTCACAGTGGACGAACATCTTATCCGCTCAGTTGGCGTTATGGCATCTATTGAAAATGGCGAACTAAAAAAAGAATTGCCTCTAACGCACGAACTTTTGCCAACTCTTAATGATGTAAAATTATTATATATTGCGCTATTTTTACACGATATTGCAAAGGGTAGAAAAGAAGATCATTCAATAGCAGGCGCTCGCATTGCAAAACGCTTTTGCAAAAGATTAGGCTTAAGCGCTGCTGAAACTGAAACCGTTAGTTGGTTAATTAAATATCACCTTTTAATGAGTGAAATAGCGCAATCTCGTGATATTCAAGATCCAACCACTGCCAAAAATTTTGCCGATATTGTGCAAAGCCCAGCACGCTTAGCATTGCTTATGATTTTAACCGCATGTGATATTCGAGCCGTGGGGCCCGGAGTTTGGACTGGCTGGAAAGGCTCGCTTTTACGTGCGCTTTATTATGCAACAGAGCCATTATTATCTGGTGGCCATTCACAAATTTCGCAAGGCGATAGAGTTGAAAAAGCCAAACAGACACTTACAGAGCATTTAGATAATTGGCCGGCAAGTGAAATTGAAAAATATCTAAACCGCCATTATAGCCCCTATTGGTTACGCACCGATCTTGAATTACAACTAAAACACGCCAAAATGATAAGAAATGCTGATCAAAAGAAACAAGCTTTTTCTGGAACTATTCATGTGAAATCATTTGAGCAAATCACCGAAATTTCTTTTTATACCGCCGATCACCCTCGCCTCCTCACTATGATTGCAGGAGCGTGCACTATGGCAGAAGCCTCAATAGTTGGCGCACAAATTGTTTTAATGCGAGATGGGCAAGCGCTTGATACATTACAATTACGTAGAGCCTTTCAAAGTGATGAAGATGAAAATATTCGTGCTCATCGCATTGTCGAAACGGTAAGAGAATTATTAGAGGGCACACGATATCTTGATAAAAAGCCAGTTAAAAATACCCGTCTTAACCGCCGTCTAAAACCTTTCAAAGTACCGGGGGAGGTGCTTATATCAAATAATCTATCAAATAAATTCACGGTACTTGAAGTTTCGGGCCTAGACAGAACAGGCCTATTGCGTGATTTAACAATGGAAATATCTGAACTTAACCTAACTATTGGCTCAGCACATATTTCAACTTATGGCGAAAAGGCGGTTGATGTATTTTATGTAACCGATTTAACGGGAGCTAAAATTG
>JAJRPR010000029.1 GCA_024280655.1 Alphaproteobacteria bacterium
GTCTCTTATGATGCACAGATAACAAGCAATTTAATATCTAGCAATGTTCTAGCAAACCCAACCATTATTCGTGGCTCTATCGGGCTGACATTAGCTATTTTGCTACTCTCTTTAATTAGTGCAAGGCGCACAACTAATAATGAGAACAACTCAAATCAAGCAGTAAGCAATGATTGGTTAAATGATAATTTACCTTTTGGGGCAGCAATTTGGTGCAGCAATGGAAAACTAGTAGCTTGCAATTCGCATTATAGAGATAGGTTAAAACTGTCTTTTGATGAAGCAAAAAGAGGTACTTGTTATATTGAGATAATGGGTAAAATAAAGTCTGAAAATAACTATAAAATAATAAGTGATGAAGAGCTGGTTCGGCAAATTGAAATTATAAATCAGCAGGGCGATGCAATTTTTATTGATGAGCGGCCAATAGGAGATGATGGTTTTATTACTATAATTTCTGATATATCTGAAAAAATTAAACTGCAAAGAGAGCTTGAAGCAAATAGAAAACGCCAGCGAAAATTAGTAAGACAACTACACGAAGAAACCATAAAAGCAGAAGTAGCTAGCCGCTCCAAAACTTCTTTTTTGGCGCATCTTAGTCATGATGTTAGAACGCCGCTAAATCATATTATTGGTTTTGCTGATTTAATTGCCCATCAGACTTATGGCCCTCTTGGGGATAAAAAATATCTCACCTATATAAATGATATTAAGCTATCTGGCGAAAAATTATTACTATCATTTTCTGAAATTTTAGAATTGACGCAATTAGAGGGTGGCGAGTTGGTTTTGCGCAATGAAGATGTTATATTTGCTGATTTAATTTCTAATGTTGAAAATAAATATCGCTCTCGTGCCAAAAAAGCAGGTGTTAAATTAATGGTTAGCGCATGTGATGAAACTCAATTACATATTGATAAAATGTGCTGTGAGAGAATGATTGGCAATATTGTTGAAAACGCCATTCAATTTACACCGAAGGGCGGAAAGATAAATATCAATATATGGAGTGGCGATGATGGCGTAGTGCTAGAAATAACAGATACTGGCATTGGCATGTCGCCCGAGCGCATCGCCGATCTTTCGCAACCATTTGTGTTGGGTGATAGTGCCTTTACTCGTGAGGGTGGCATGGGTCTTGGCATTGCAATTTCACGCACTATTGCTGAATTATTTGGTGGCGAGCTGGCGATTGATTCAAGCCCTGCGGTTGGTACTAGTGTAGCGATTTCATTGCCAAATAGGGTTAGTGGTGAACAAGAAGTACACGTAGCTTAAGCATTATTATAATATTCATTTGTAATTTCTAATACCTGCTTAGACATTTGCTCAATTTCTTGCTCTAAAATAGAAAAATTTGGGTAGTTAGTTAGTTGCGCCAACAGATCTTTAAAGGCGGTGTCCCAGCTAGAAAAGTCCATTGGATTGGGCAGGCAAATGCTCATTGTTTGTAAAATTATAATATAGGCTTCGTGGATTTTTTTTGGCTCAAAAGTAGTTTTTTTACCCTGTAATAATTGTTTGGCTTGCAATAAAAACTCAATATCAATAAGGCCGCCATTTATGAGTTTTAGATCAAAACTATGGTGTGGTTTGCGCTCTTTGGCGATTAACGCACGCATATCTTTTACATCTGTTATTATTTTTTCTTTGTCAAAATCTTGCGCTAAAATATCGCTCAAAGCCAAGCTAATTTTCTTAGCTAAAATTGCTTCTCCTGCCACCACTCTTGCACGAGTTAGCGCTAAATGTTCCCATGTCCATGCTTTTTCTTTTTGATATTTAATAAAGGCGCTTAGGCTGGTGGCGAGCGGCCCTGCATTGCCTGATGGGCGAAGGCGCATATCTGTTTCATATAAAACACCCTCAGCAGTTGGCGCACTTAATGCCGCCACAAGCCTTTGCGTAAGACGGGAAAAATATTGATTTTGCGCTAAGGGGCGAGCGCCATCTGAAAATTCGCTGCTTTTTGGTGCATCATAAAGCAAGATAAAATCTAGATCTGACGTGGCGCTCATCTCGAAACTGCCCATTTTGCCAAAGGCAAGTAGGGCAGTTTGCGCTCCCTCAATTTTGCCGTGTTTTTTAGTAAATTCTTGTTGCACAGCGCCAAACAGATTTTGCAATAGGGTTTGCGCTAAATTCGTGAATTGCTGCCCTGCCAGTTTGGCGCTTAGCGTACCTGAAATAAAACCAGCGCCAATGAGAAATTTTTGCTCTTGCCCGATAATTCTAGCTCTATCTATTAGGTCTTCAAACGAATTGGCTTGGCCTAAAAAACTAGATACTTTATCAATTAAAGTATCGCCTGAGCTAACCCCTTCGCCAAACGCTGGATCAATTAACCCGTCCATTACATGCGCCCGATGGATAACTTGTTCTGCCATTCTTGGGGCGCTTGCCATGAAGGCAACTAGTGTGTGGCAAATATTTTCATTACTTCTAAGCAGGGAAAAAAGCTGCACTCCGCTTGGGAATTTACTAAGAAAATTATCAAATCTCGCTAAGGCCTCATCGGCATTTCCTGCTTGGGCTAAGGATTTTAGTAAATTGGGTAAAAGCTCAGTTAAATGCGCACGAGAAGCGGCGGCACGAGTTGCTGGATAAGAGCCATAATGCCATTTGCGAATAGTGTTTGAAGCTAGGGCTGCATCGTTAAACCCTAGCGCCTGTAAACTATCTAATGTTGCAGGATCATCGTCTGTACCAGTAAAAACCAAAGAGCCAATATCGCTAGCCAGCGTTTGTTGCTCGATGAATAATTGCGCATAATAATTCATTACTATTGCCAATATTGAGCGATATTTTTGCTTAAATTGCTCAATATCTTCCTCGCCCATTAGTTTTGCAATAATCACTACGCCCTGCTCTGTTTCAGGCATAATATGGGTTTGCTCATCATTAATCATTTGCAAACGGTTTTCAACTTCACGCAAATAATAATAGGCCTTTTTTAACTCACTAACTGCTGCTTGCGAAATCCATTTAGCTTTACCAAGTGCCTCAAGAGATTTTATTGTTGGACGAGTTCTAAGACTTAAATCCCTACCCCCTGCAATGAGTTGTTGTGTTTGCACAAAAAACTCAATTTCACGAATGCCCCCTCGCCCCAATTTTACATTGTGCCCTTCAACTCGGGCATGACCGACATTTTTAGAAATATTTATTTGCCGCTTCATGGCTTGAATATCGGCGATGGTGGCGAAATCTAAATGTTTGCGCCAAATAAATGGCGTGAGTCGTTTTAAGAAATTTTCGCTAACATTTTTGTCCCCTGCCGCAAGGCGTGCTTTAATCCATGCGGCACGCTCCCAATTTTGCCCACGCTGCTCATAATAGGCTAATGCGCCATAAATAGAAATTGCAATGGGGGTTGATCCCGGATCTGGTCGCAGGCGCAAATCGGTTCTGAAAACATAGCCATCATGAGATCGATTATCCATTAATTCGACAAGTTTTCTAAGCATTTTCGTATAGAATTTTACTGCCTCGTGTGGGGTTTTTAGCACGCCAATTTCTGCATCAAAAAATGCTACAATATCAATATCAGAAGAATAATTTAATTCTTTGCCACCATGTTTGCCAAGTGCAAAAATTGCCAAACCAGAATTAACCGCATTGGCTTTTTCTTGCGGCAATAATAAATCGCCTTTTTCATAAGCCTGATGCATAAGAAAATCTAAACATGCGCCAAGTGCAATATCAGCAAAATCAGCTAAAATGGCGGGGGTTTCTTTTACGCTTAAAACCCTGCCAGTTTCAGCAATAGCCAGCAATAGGGCAATGCGTTTTTTTGTCTTTCGCAATGTTTGACTTAACTGTTGTTCATCATCAGTTACTTTGCCGAACTGTTGCAAATCTTTTAGTAATTTTTGCAAGACATCATCAATAGAACTATCTAAAGCATTGCATAAAAATGCGCTCTCTTTGTTTGCAATTTCAAATAGATAGGGGGAGAAATTTAATAATGGTTCAAGGTTGGTTTTTGCCTTTAATATTATTTGTTGTTGTTTTTCCTTAAGCCCTTCAACTAGACGGCTAAAAGCCTCTCCTGCAATTTTTGGCAATGGAACAAGTTGCTCTATAAGTTTCATGTGCTTGCCTTAACATCTAAAAACCTAACCAGTTTTTGGCAAAGAAATAATGGCTCGTAGGCCCGATTTATTATCCTCAAGCCTAAGTTCGCCCTTATGCAATTTAGCAACGGCTTTGACCAAAGAAAGTCCCAAACCAGAGCCTGGTTCTGTGCGGCTTTTTTCCAAACGAACAAAGCGCTCCGTTGCGCGTTCTTTATCATCTTTGGCAATGCCCCTACCATTATCTGAAACCTCAATTTCAACTTTGCCATTATCTTCTCTTGTACCAAGAATTATTTGCAAATTTTCTTTATCATTATTGCTAGCATATTTTATGGCATTCTCAAGCAGATTTACTAATGCTTGTCCAACAAGTTCACGATTTGCAAAAATATTTATTTTGCCCGAAATATTTGTTGAGAGCATAAAGCCTGCATCTTCTGCAACTGGCAAATAGAGTTCGGCTATATCCTGGATGGTTTCATTTATATCAAATTGAGAAAAAGAGCCAGATGGCGTGCCTGCTTCAACTCGAGCAATTAGCAATAAAGCATTAAATGTCTTAATGAGATTGTCGCTCTCTTTAATATTTTCTTCTAACGCCTTTGTTCTATCTTTTGCGCTTGCGCTTTTTCTTAGCGCTGCTTCTGCTTTATTGCGCATTCTAGTAAGTGGGGTTTTTAGATCATGCGCTACATTATCGCTAACCTCCTTAAGCCCGGTCATTAGTTGCTCAATCCTATCAAGCATATCATTTAGCGAAGTTGCTAGCCTATCATATTCATCATTGCGTTTAGTTACGGGAATACGCTCTGATAGGTTTCCTGACATTATTTTATCTGAAGTATTAGAAATGCTATCAATACGTTTAAGCACTCGCATTGCGCTTAGCACCCCCGTAATTAGCGAAAGCACAACAATGCCGATAACCCCAAGTAAAAAACCTCTAAATATAATTGCCGTATAACCACGCCGCTCAACAATATCACGCCCAACAATAAGCCTAAAGCCATCACCTAATTTTGTTGATTTTAATAGGGCATAACCCTTAAATCGTTTGCGATTATTATCAGATGCAAAGGCTCTTTCACGATTATAATCAATAGTGAAAATACCATCATTCATCAGCACATTACTTGGGAAAGACGAAATATTGCCAACCAACATGCGCCCCTCACCATCACCAAGGTAATAAATACCATTGCCCCGTCGGCTAGACAAAACTTGCACAGCCTTTGCCGCAGCTCTTATTGAGCGGTTTTCTTCTATGCGGTTTATTTCAACTATTTCTCGCTCAATCTCACGAATTTGATTGCGCTGAATTTGGATAGAAGATTGATATGCCATGAAAGCCAAAAGGGAAATTGAAGCTACAACAAAAATCAAAATAAAAATGGCAGTAAGGCGAAAAGTTGTGGTGCGCCAAAGGCGAAGAATACTAGTCACTTATCATATACCCCGCACCACGAATGGTTTGTAATAGGCTTTTATTAAAGCCCTTATCAATCTTTGCTCTTAGACGAGAAATATGCACATCTATTACATTGGTTTGCGGATCAAAATGATAATCCCAGACATTTTCAAGAAGCATGGTTCGTGTCACCACTTGCCCCGAATGTTTCATTAAATATTCAAGCAGGCGAAATTCACGTGGTTGCAATAATATATCCCTGCCATCTCGTGTTATTTTTCTTGATAATCTATCTAATTTTAGATCGCCGACAGAAAAACTATTTGTAGCCTCTAATGGATTTGAACGCCGTGCTAAAATTTCAACCCGAGCTAATAACTCGCTAAAGGCATAGGGTTTGGTGAGGTAATCATCACCCCCTGCTCGTAAGCCCGTAACCCTATCATCGACCTCACCAAGCGCTGAGAGAATAAGCACAGGGGTTTTATCGCCCTCTGCTCGCAAGCTTTCGATAATTGAAAGCCCGTCTCGGCGGGGCAACATGCGATCGATTATTAGTACATCATAATCCATATCGCTTGCCATGGCATAGCCCGTTTCGCCATCGCTTGCATGGTGGGTTACGTGCCCTGCTTCATCAAGAGCTTGAATAAGATAATTAGCAGCTTCACGATCATCTTCTATTAGAAGGATTTTCATAATTCTGCTCTCCTGCTGTTAGTTTTATATTTATGTATCGACCCCGAAATGGGACAAATATCGGGGTCGATATAGATTTATTCGCCTAAGGGTAAGCCAATAAACCTAATATTACCTTTCCGTTCTACTTTTATAAGCACTGTTTCTCTATCAGAAGCTCTTACATCTTCTAAGATAGTTTCAAGTTCTTGAATATTACTTAGAGGTAGATTATCAACTTCTAAAATAATATCACCAGCAGCAAAACCTTTAGATGCAGCCTTGCTATCTTCTTTTACGCCTTCAACTAGCAAACCTTCACCATCATCTTGTGGTATAACAATCAAGCCAATACTAGAGGTCTCTGGCTCAAGCGGTTCGTGTGGGATTTGCTCTTTTGGGGTTGGTGCTTTTAACGCATCCTCATCAAGGGTTGCCAATGTTACTTTTACTTCAACGCTCTTACCTTGTCGCCAGATTTTTATATTTACTTCTTCTTCTGGAGCGATTGAGCCGACCGTGCGAGATAGATCTTTAGCGTCATCTATTGGTTGCCCATTAACCTCAACAATAATATCACCAGCTTTAATGCCAGCACTTGCCGCTGGTGCGCCATCAGTTAATTGCGTAACTAATGCACCACGTGCAGTTGGCAGGCCAACTGAATTGGCAATATCTCTTGTTACATCTTGAATTGAAACGCCTAAAAATCCACGAGTTACATCGCCATCATCTCTAAGATCATTTACAATTTGTTTTACAATGTTTGCAGGAATGGCAAATGCTATACCAACATTGCCGCCATTTGGTGAGAAAATTGCGGTATTAACACCGACCACTTCGCCGCTTAAATTAAAGGCAGGGCCGCCAGAATTACCACGATTAATTGCCGCATCAATTTGCAAAAAATCACCATAAGAATTGCCGCCAATATCACGTCCTCGCCCTGAAATAATGCCAGCGGTTACTGAACTTCCCAAGCCAAACGGATTACCAACTGCAACTACCCAATCACCAATGCGGCCTTCATCATCGGCAAATTTAACAAAAGGTAGATCGGTTTTACTCTCTACTTTTAATAGGGCGAGATCTGTGCGCTCATCAGTGCCAATAATTGTTGCTTCTAATTCATCACCATTATCAAAAATTACCGTAACTTTATCGGCATTATCTACAACGTGATTATTGGTTACGATATAGCCATCTTGAGAAATTACAAAACCAGAACCTGCCGCTCTAAAAGTTCTTTCTTTTGGTGCTTGGCGCTGATTTGGTGTGCCAAATTCTTCAAAGAAGCGGCGAAATGGGTGGTCTTCTGGTAGGTCAGGAAAATCAAAATTAAACCCGTTTGGGCGATTAAAACGAGTGACTTGCTCCTTACCTTCAACTTGAATTGAGACCACGGCTGGTTTTACCGCTTCAACTAGATCTGCAAAAGAGCCGGGCATTGCGTTAACATTAACTTGTGCAATGGCTGTTGTCGCTAAAAGGGACGCACCGCCTAATGTGCCAAATGTTAGTGCTATGCCAAGAGCTGAGGCACTAAGCAATTTGCGGGTGGGTTTGAGTATTATAGTCATATTATTTCTCCAATAAGCTTTGATTTTCTTCTCAAATAAGTTTTGCCCTCAATAGGTAGAATATAGTTACTCTTACTCACCTTTCCAGTTCGTGACATAAACATTACAATTTTGTAATGTTGAGGGCGAAAATGGGGCAGTGAGTTTTAGTGCCTGCCTATCATAGACAGTTGCTATTTTTGAAATTAACTTTATGAAATATCTATGAGCTTTTTTTTGTTACTTGGATTATTTATTGGTATGAGCCATGCCTTTGAGGCGGATCATTTGGCAGCGATTGGCACGCTGGCAACTGATGGCAAGGCAAC
>JAJRPR010000030.1 GCA_024280655.1 Alphaproteobacteria bacterium
CCAGCCCCTTTAGTATGGCTTGAAAGCAAATCAAAAATTCGTGGTTGCAAAATGTAGCGCCCAGAAATTATGAGGTTTGATGGAGCGTCTTTTGCATCTGGTTTTTCAACCATTTCATTAATAATAAAACCCTCATCAGAACCGTCTCCTCGCCCCACAACCCCATAAGAGGAAACATCTTTTTTATCAACTTCCTCAACCGCAATAATATTTCCACCATTTTCATTATAAGCCCCCATCATTGGGCTTAAAACTCCCGGCTCCGCCTTGATAAGCATATCAGGCAATAAAAGCGCAAAAGGCTGATTGCCCACAATATCACGAGCACACCACACCGCATGACCAAGCCCTAATGGCTCTTGCTGACGGGTGAAACTTGTTTGACCCGGTTTTGGTAAATCTTTTTGTAATTCTTGAAGCTCTTTGACCTTGCCCCGCTCAAAAAGAGTGGTCTCAAGTTCAAATTGACGATCAAAGTGATCTTCGATAACTCCCTTATTGCGCCCCGTAACAAACACAAAATGCTCAATTCCAGCCTCACGTGCTTCATCAACTGCATATTGAATTAGAGGTCGATCAACAACCGTGAGCATTTCTTTTGGCATTGATTTGGTGGCTGGCAAAAACCTAGTACCTAGACCTGCCACAGGAAAAACCGCTATTTTTACTTTTCTATTCAAAAGATGCTCCTAATATTTACAATAAATCTAATATTTAGATATTTCATTTATAAATAATATTATCAATTTAACAATATAAAGTAAAAAAGGTTCAAAATATCATGGCAATTTTAGTAACTGGTGGAGCGGGTTATATCGGGTCGCACATGGTGCTTGCTTTGGCAAATGCCAACGAAAAAACTATAATTCTTGATAATCTTAGTACTGGCTTTGATTGGGCAATAGATGCTCGTGCTAAATTAATTAAAGGCGATGCTGGTAATATTGACTTAGTAACAAAAATAATTGAAGAACATGAGATAAATGAAATCATCCATTTTGCTGGATCAATTATTGTTCCAGAATCAGTTGAGAACCCTCTTAAATATTATAAGAATAACACAACAGTAACTCGTAATCTTTTAGAGGCTGCAATAAAGGGCAAGGTTAAGCATTTTGTCTTTTCTTCAACCGCCGCCGTTTATGGCATGGTGGGTAATGAGCCAGTTAGCGAAAACTCACCCTTAAACCCTATTTCTCCTTATGGACGCTCAAAACTAATGAGTGAATTAATGCTAAAAGACGTAAGTGACGCACATGAAATTACATTTGGGGCATTGCGCTATTTTAATGTAGCGGGTGCTGATAGCGCTGGAAATATTGGGCAATCAACACCAAATGCAACACATTTAATCAAGGTAGCAGCGCAAACTGCACTTAAACAACGAGAACATATCGATATTTATGGCACCGATTTTGATACACCAGATGGTACGTGTTTACGTGATTATATCCATGTAAGCGATCTAGTTAATGCCCATGCTCTTATGCTAAAATATTTACGAGAGGGCGGCAAAAGTACAATATTAAATTGTGGCTATGGCACTGGTTATTCAGTGCGTGAAGTAATTGAAAATATGAAATCTATTTCAAATATTGATTTCAAAGTAAATGAAGTTGCACGACGAGCAGGAGACCCCGCAGCAGTGATCGCTAATGGTCAAAGGCTTCGCTCATTACTAGGTTGGCAGCCAGTAAATGACGATATTAAAACAATCATTGCCTCAGCCTATCAATGGGAAAAGCACCTAATGGTTAGAAATAGATAAGGCGCTTGCAAAAACAACTGTTTCAAACCACCGCTCTAATAATTTTAAAAGCGGATTATAGAAACTGAAATATAATCCCAACATTAATAATAATATCATTATGTAATTTAATTGCTTTTTCTGTCGATTTTTTGGAACCCCGCTCGTCTATTATATGCGAGTCTATCGCAAACAGGCAATTAAAAGGAGTTTAACAAATGATATTAACTATCACATCTATCTACGCAGCTATTTTAGGGCTAATGTTTTTAGCCTTTCGTACTATGGTAACAATCGAGAGAGCCAAAAGCGGCATTTCTATTTTACATCAAGATAATATGGTTCTAGCAATAAAAATTCGCCGCTTTGGGAATTTTATCGAAACCGTACCCTTAGCTCTTATCTTAATGGGATTTGCAGAAAATAGCGGCGCTTCACCAGTCATACTACACATAATTGGCGTGTTATTATTAGCTTCCCGTATTTTGCACCCACTAGGTCTAAACACTGAAAATGGTGCGCACCCAATAAGAATTACCTCAGGTATTGCAACAATAGTTTCAATGCTGATTGCAATAATCTATATTTATGGAAAAATTTTACAGGTTAAAAAATGTCGAAATTATATTTATCATTCGTCTTATATATGTAAACTTAATAATAAACATCAAAATGAAAAGAGAAAATTATGAAATATCTAGCACTTATCTATGCAGCTCCTGGCGCATCACCTATTCCCGATACTCCAGAATTTGGAGCTTATTTAGGTGAATATGAAACAACTACAAACACATATATAAAAGATAATATAATGCTGGCAGGTGAAGCACTACAAGATACAAATACAGCTACCACTGTACGAGTACGCAATGGCAAACTTGAAACAATGGACGGCCCATTTGCTGAAACCAAAGAACAACTTGGCGGATTTTATCTGTTTGAATGTAAAAATATTGATGAAGCAATTAAATATGCCGCAATGATTCCTGATGCAAAATATGGTACTGTTGAAGTTCGCCCAATAATGAGTTTTGATTAATTTTGATTGGTAAACAACAAATTCTCGCACATGAAGCCATTGAAAAGCTAGTGCGTGAGCAATGGGGCAAATTACTTGCTTGCCTCATTGCTCATCTTGATGATTTTCAACTAGCAGAAGATGCGCTACAAGATGCACTTGAGAGCGCATTTTTGCACTGGAGTAAAAATGGACTTCCACGCTCCCCTGTTGCTTGGCTTTTACAAACTGCACGGCGAAAAGCCATTGATAGAATTCGCCGATCAAACAATTTCAAATCCAAACAACAACAATATCAACATCTATTAGAGTTGGAAAAAGATGATATTCAAAGCGAAGAAACTTATGAAATTTCTGACGAAAGATTGCGACTAATATTTACATGCTGTCACCCAGCTTTAGATAAAAAATCACAGATTGCCTTAACCCTAAGAACTATTGGCGGCTTAAAGGTAGATGAAATTGCAAAGGCATATTTGGTTAATAAAGAAACTATGGCGCAACGGCTAGTGAGGGCAAAACGCAAAATAAAACTAGCTAAAATACCTTATGATATACCAACTTCAAATCAAATAACTGAGCGGATAGACGTAGTTTTAAGTGTGATTTATTTGATATTTAATGAAGGGTATTTCTCATCGAATAGCACAGGCCAAATAAGGACAAATCTTAGCAATGAAGCTCTAAGAATGATAAGAATATTAGACAGTTTAAAACCAAGTCAGCCCGAAATAGAGGGACTTTTAGCATTAATATTATTGCATATTTCTCGAATTAATACCCGGCAAAATCTCAACGGCGAAATGATAAAACTTGAGTTTCAAGACCGCCCTTCATGGGATAAAAAACTCATCAATGAGGGCATTAAAACTTTACATGCTGCACTAAGGCACGCACGCCCAGGCCCCTATCAAATTCAAGCAGCAATTAGCGCAATTCATGCGCAAGCAAAAACCCATAAAACCACTGATTGGGGAGAAATAATTTTGCTATATGATGAACTTTATAAGTTGCAAAAGAACCCAGTAATATTGCTAAATAAATCTGTTGCTATTTCTTATTTCAGCAATGCAAAAAATGCGCTTAAAATGATAGATGAACTCGAAAGCGATTTATATAATTATCAGCCCTTTTACGCTACAAAAGCAGATTTATTGCGCCGCAATATGCAAATAGGTCTTGCCAAAGAGAATTATCTAAAGGCAATAAGTATGACCACCGAACAAACTACACGAACCTTTTTAGAAAATCAATTAAAAGAAATGCTAAATAGCACTTTGTAAATTTACTTATATTCTAAACCTTCAAATTTGCCTCTTTCGCAGCATTAGCCAATTTTTCAATATGCGCACGCTCTTTCATTAATTTCTTTTTATAGCGCCCTTGCACCAAATCAACTGCTACCATAACAAACAATACAAAATAGAAAGTAGATTTTGCCATTGGTAAAATATCATAACCAAATAGTTTCAAATTCGATAAATATCCGCCCTCAGATACTAACAAAATACCCACCAACATCAAAACAAATAGACCAAGCACTTGATACATGCGGTTTTTCTCTAAAAACTCAGCAACACGATCAGCAAGCAAAATCATGCCAATTCCTGTTGTGATAACGCCAACTGCCATAACCCAAAATACATCGGTTAGCGCTATGGTTGCAAGAATTGTATCAAATGAGAAAACTAAATTCATTGCAACAATCCAACAAATTGCTGTTGTTACGGTCCTTCGCGATTTCTTTGCTTCTTCCTCATAATCAGTAATTGAAATCATATGAAAAATTTCTTGAATGGCAGTATAAAGAATAAAAACACCACCAACTAGAACAATTAACGCATGAAAATTAACCTCACCCTCAATTACCCCAACCCAATTCATGGTGAAAAATGGCTCTTGAAACAGCGCTATCGCCTTAACCAGCACAAATAACAAAACCAGCCTTAATCCAATGGCAATGGCAAGGCCCACTTTCCTAACCATTGAGCGCTTAGAAGGTTCAACCTTATTTGCTTCAATAGAAATATATAAGAGGTTATCAAAGCCAAGCACGGCCTGTAACATTATTATCATCATAAGCGCAAACCAGTTTTCAACCGAAAAAATACTTTCCATTTTTTAGACCTTTATAAAATTATCTAGATGTCCAGCCACCATCAATCACTATTGACGTGCCCGTTATTGAACGTGCCATATCTGAACATAAATATAAAGCCATAGATGCAATTTCTTGTGGCTGAATAAATTTCTTTGTTGGCTGATTGGCGAGCATTATATTATTAATCACTTCTTCTTCACTCATATTATGAACCTTCATCTGATCTTTTAGCTGCTTTTCAACTAAGGGGGTCAACACATATCCCGGACAAATTGCATTTACCGTAATGCCATTTTGCGCCACTTCTAATGCACCAGTTTTGGTCAAACCAATAAGCCCATGCTTTGCTGCAACATAGGCAGATTTATACGGTGAAGCGACAAGCCCATGCGCTGATGCAATATTAATAATACGCCCCCAATTACGAGAGATCATATCAGGAATACTAGCTTTCATAGTTTCAAAAGAAGCATCAAGCGAGATGGTACGTACTAGTTCCCAATCAGAAGTGCTTAATTGTGCAATCGGTGATACTTTTTGCACCCCTGCATTATTTACCAAAACATCTAAGCGCCCAAATTTTGTAATAACCGCTTCAACAAGCCTAGCACCATTTGTTGCATTAGAAAGATCAAAGGAGAAATAGGCAACAGGCTCATTTCCTGCATTATCCACCTCTAAAACAATCTCAGATACATCTTGCTCAGGCTCAAAACTATTTAAGCAGGTAATATAACCTTCTTTGGCAAAACCCTTTGCAATAGCTAAGCCAATGCCAGAGGTTGAACCCGTTATAAGTGCTACTTTTGCGCTCATCTAACTAACCCATCATTTCAAAATTCTAGTGCCTAAGCCTAGCTAATTAGCTGGCAAAAGAGATGGCAAGAATGTCACAATAATTGGGAAATTCCATAGTAGGGCAAGACCAATTATTTGAATAAATACAAACGGAATAATCCCCTTATAAATATCCATCGTTGTAATTTCTGGCGGCGCAACACCTTTGAGATAAAATAGCGCAAAGCCAAATGGCGGCGTAATGAAAGAAGTCTGCAAATTCACCGCTATAAGAATTGTTATCCAAGCAGGGTGCATTAAATTTGGATCAACCGCATAAATAACTGGCCCAACAATAGGAATAACAATAAAAATAATTTCAATAAAATCAAGCACAAACCCTAAGAAAAACAATACAATCATTACGACAATTAGCAAAGTACGAGGGTCTTCAAACGAGTGCAAAAATTCTTGAATATATTCTTCGCCACCAAATGAGCGTAAAACCAAGGAAAGAAATAATGAGCCAATCAGAATAACAAAAACCATTGTAGTCACTTTGGTTGTTTCATTAATAATTGGCGACATAATTTTATGTTTAACCAATGTCCAACATGCAAACAAAAGACCAAAAAATGCAATGTGAAATGCAATAAGCGTAACTAAAATCGCTACACCATTGTCAAAAGAAATATCTTCAACGCTCATGCGAAGGTCAAAATTGGCACGCATTATTAATAATAAAACAACCGAAACACCTGCAGCTAAAATAAGTTTATTAGATACACCTGCATCTTTTAACTTTCTATTTGCCGCTAACATAATAGCACCTGCCGCACCCAAAGATGCAGCAGCAGTTGGGTTTGCTACCCCACCAAGAATTGATCCGAGCACCGCAATGATTAAGATAACTGGCGGAGAAACAACACGAATAGCTTCAACTTCTAAAAGGCGTGGAAGTGCATGTTTAAGACCATAAGTAATCATCGCTCCAGGAATAATATAGAACAGGAACTTCGTACCACCGCTGGCATCACCAGCTACAAATAACCAATCAAGAATAAACATAAGTGCAATACCTAATAGCCCTAAATATATTGGTAAGCGATTATATGAGGGGCGCATTGCATAGGCTAAAGTGATAATAAACCCAGATAGAACGGCAACAGCTACCATGCCGTTTGATAGAGGTGCGTATGTTACTACTCTTTCAATATCACTAGCTGAGCCAATAAAACCAAAAGAGGCTAAAGTAATCCAGAGCATAACCAGCGCTAGTACCGGTCCAAACATAGCGCCAACCAATAGCCAAGAATTATCATTATAATATGATTTAAGAGCATAAGGATCTGGCTCACCTAATTGCACCGCCGGGGCTTTTTTAGGATTTAGCAAAGCGTAACCAAACGCATAAAGTGCATATAGGGTTGCTAAAAATAGACCCGGTAAAAATGCCGCCTTAAATAAAGTTCCAGTTGAAATAACCGCAGGCTCTCCAAGCATTTCAAGTACTGTAATGCCCAATTCAGCAGCCCTTGATTCTTGGCCCTGTGCGTACATATCACCAACAATAGCGCCAAGCAAAACAATCACGATAGATGGTGGAATAATTTGTCCCAAAGTGCCAGAAGTTGCAATCACGCCAGTTGAAAGCGATTTAGAATAACCATGTTTAAGCATGGTAGGTAGCGCAATAAGACCCATTGTCACAACAGTTGCACCAACAATACCAGTTGACGCGGCAAGCAATGTACCAACCACAACAACCGCAATAGCTAGACCACCAGGAAGCGAGCCAAATAATTTTGCCATTGTGGTAAGTAAATCTTCGGCAATGTTTGAGCGCTCAAGCGCAATACCCATCAAAACAAATAATGGAACGGCTAACAATGTTTCAACATTGCCACCAAAGGCTCGAGAAAACACCCCTTGCGACCACACCGAGAGAGTTGATAGAAGTGCCTTTTCCCAACCCTGCTCAAACACTGGAATGTTTTCAACAACGCCATTAACGCTTTGAACTACATAAAGTAGTCCAGCTTCATTTAGGACGGCGATAATAACAAAACTAACAAATGCTGAGCCAGACAGTGCAAAAGCTACCGGAAAGCCAGACAATATGCCTGAAAAAGACTAACAGCTACGATAATGAGTGAGATTTCAATCCCTGATAAACCAAATAACATCTACTAAACTCCATGCCCTGCTGATTGCTCTGTAATATCTGCAATTTCTTCAGCTCTATCTTTTTTAATTTTTATTGCTCCAGCACCTTTTTTCGCAAAAGAATAATGCGATGCCATTTCATCGTCTTTTTCAAGCAGTGCCAAAATATTACGTAATAAGAATGAAATGGCGACAATAAACATCAAACCAGCAAACACGACAATCATTGTCTTAAATGCCCAGACCCAAGAAAATTCTGCCGTTCCAGATGATTCCCACTTAAAATCACGCCATTTTGTAGAGCTAGTCCAAATATTCATCGGCTTTTGTTTGAACATTGAATTCATGGCGATAGGCCACGCAAACCACCATAAAAGAACAGTTGATGGAATAAAGAAGAATAATGTGCCTATTAAATCAAGCCATAATTGCGCACGTCTTTTAAGAGCTGAATAGATTAAATCCACCCTCACATGCCCGCCTTCAATAAAAGTATATGCTGACGCAACAGCAATTAATATGGCATTATAAAATTTTAATTGCCCAGAAAGCCATTGTAATTCTTCATTAAAAAGCACTATGCCAAGTGGTGAAAATATAACTTCATTGCCTCTGAAAATCTGCCCAATGCCAATAATCATTACCTGCTGCAACATCATCAGGATAGCAAACCAAGCAGCCCACTGACCCAGTTTGCCATTAAACATTTCAAGTCCATAAACTGTTGATCGCAAAAAGCTACGCTTATAAAACCCTATCACAATAATAATTAGAACTAGCGCAACTATCATAAAGAAAAACTCATGGCTTTGCCCTGCCAAAGTAAAAGCACTCATTTTTTCTTTTAATGTTTCAAGGGTTAGCCACTTAAATAAATGGTAGGGGAAAATTATGAGATTTACAAACCCCATAACAAAATTCAATAAAAAACTACCAAACATTTCCATATTAACTCCCCCGATATTATTTTTATCAATTTATAAAATTTACTGGCAAGAAGATAGTAAAAACTTCCAAAAATAAAGATATCCCTTTCGCACTATCACGCAGCACTTTCAAAAACAAACTTAGTCTTTGTAAAATTTGTTCATAAAAGAGCTTAAACAATGAAACCGGGCAATTTGCCCGGCTTCTGATTATAAAAACATTTAAGCAACTTAACCCAAAACGCGTGTACGTTGAGCAGTATAAGCACCAGCTGAAAGCGAATCCCAGTTAGCAGACTGACGCATTGCAGATTGCATAGATTCAGATGTTTTCTTAAACAATTCATCATCCATGTTTTCATCCATAACTTCTTTTGAAGCCTTACCAAATGCATCCCAAACTTCATCAGGGAATTCAAGAGCAGTAACACCGCCAGCAATTAAACGTGTAAGTGCTTGCGAGTTATTAGCCTTAAATTGCGCTAAGCTCCACTGATGAGTTTCAGCAGATGCGATTTCAATCATTTTTTGATGCGCTGGTGAAAGTGAATTAAAACGATCTTGGTTTGTAGCAACTGAAAGTGCAGCACCTGGCTCATGGAAACCAGAAGTATAATAAATCTTCGTAATTTCTTGGAAACCCATTTTTTCGTCAGCCCAAGGGCCAATCCACTCAAGAGCATCAATTGCACCAGAAGCTAGTGCTTGGTATATTTCAGAACCTGGAATAGTTTGCACAGAAGCGCCTAACTTACCAAGAGCTTTACCACCAAGACCTGGCATACGGAATTTAAGACCATTAAAATCAGCAGATGATTTGATTTCTTTTTTGAACCAACCACCAGCTTGTGGGCCTGTGTTACCACCAAGAAATGATACTAGACCAAATTCTTCACCTAGTTCACGGTGTAACTCATGACCACCCATATGGTAGTACCAGTTCATCATTTCACTTGGCACCATGCCAAAAGGCACAGCAGTAAAGAATGCAAAAGCTGGATGCTGACCAATATAATAATAATCAGCAGCATGATACATATCAGCCTGACCAGATGTTACAGCATCAAAAACAGCAGGTAGACCTGAAACAAGTTCACCTTGTGCTTTAATATCAATTTCTAATGTACCATCAGACATTGCGTTTACACTATCAGCAAAATGTTGAGCAGCATCAAACACACCAGCAGCACCACGACCCCAAGATGTAACCATGGTTAGCTTTTCATGACCCCCTGCAATTGCAGGAGCTGCTAAAGTTGCAGCAGCACCAGCACCAACGAGTGCTGTACCTGTTAAAAATTTACGACGTTCCATTTATTTCTCCCTAAAACTAATTAGTCGCAGAAATTGCGACCATTTCACTTTAGCACTATAAAAGGTCAAATGTAAAAGGCTAAGTGATAATTTTCTCTCACTACCCAGAAATACGTAGTGCGAAATTGATATTTTCTCTATTAAGTATATTCTTATTGAACAATAAAATTATATAAAAATTACGCTATTATGGCATGATTAACTAAAAGCTCATTCATTGAGTAAAAGGACATTATGAGTTTTAAGCAACAAGTTCTGGCATTAGCTATTTTACCGCTAATAATCGCTATTTTAGCAATCACATTAGTTGTTACCTCTCAATCTAGTGATTTAGCTAAAAGCGGCATTAATACATTTGAGCAAAATATGCTTGAAGCTAAACAACAAGAAATAGTCAATTATACAAATCTTGCTTTGTCCTCTATCGAGCCAATATATTCTAATGCTGCACCTGATGATTTTGATGCGCAAGAAACAGTTAAAAATATCCTCACTCAATTATCCTATGGGGGAGATGATGGCTATTTCTTTGTTTATGATTATTTGGGAAATAGTCTCGTGCACCCAAAACAACCATTTCGTATTGGAAAAAACTGGATAGACTTAAAAGATGCAGATGGAGATAGGGTGATTGAGAACCTGATAAAAGTAGCGCACAAAGGTGGAGGGTTTCATTATTATAAATGGGAAAAACCTTCCTCTGGTGAAATTGCTGATAAATTATCTTATGCAGTAGCGCTTGAAAAATGGAATTGGATGCTTGGAACTGGTCTTTATATTGATGATGTTTTAGCTCAAACAAATGTTGCCAATTTGGAACTTAAATCTTCAATAGACAGAACATTTTTCCTTGTAGCCCTAATAACAGTCCCAGCAATATTGGTTGTTTTTCTCACTGGCATATTTCTTAATTTACGTGAAAGGAAAATGGCAGATGAAAAGCTAAAAGAATTAACTCAGCGTATAATTGATACACAAGAAGAAGAAAGAACCCGCATAGCCAGAGAACTCCATGACGGGATTTCGCAAAACCTTGTTGGGGTGCGCTATGTTTTAGATTTGGCAAAACGTCGAGTAAAATCTGGCTCTAGTGAAGCATACTCTACAATAGAAAAAGGTGCGTTAAATTTACAAGATGCAATAAAAGAGGTGCGCACTATTTCGCATGATTTACGACCAGCAATACTTGATGATCTTGGCCTTAGTGCAGCTCTTCAGGCTCTAACCAGTAATTTTAGCGAAAATACTGGAATTAATATAAATCTAACTGCCGTCGTTTTCAAAAACCTTTTGCCACCAGAAGCCAAAACAGCGCTTTATCGTGTAGCACAAGAAGCCTTAAATAATATCGAACGACATGCTAAAGCGACACAAATATCTATTAACCTAGCTTCAAGAAGAACTGGTGCGGTAATGACAATAAGTGATAATGGCATTGGTTTTACTAGTAATAAAAAACACAAGAAAAATACTAAGGGTCTTGGTATAAGGAATATGCAAGAGAGAATGGAACATTTTGGTGGCTCGCTTAGCATTAACTCAACAAAAGATGGCACAACTTTAATTGCCAAGATGCCACGATCAATTTATGTTTCTCAATCTAAGGAAATAATATGAGTTTGTTGCCAACAAAAATATTGCTTGTTGACGATCATCCCTTAGTGCTCGAAGGAATTAGGGCGGTTATTGAGACCTATCAACATATTGATGTGGTCGGGGTTGCTTCAAGTGTAAAAGAAGCCTTGATAGTTGCTAATATTACTGAGCCAGAAATTGTTATGATGGACATCAATATGGAAGATATAAATGGTATTGATGCTATTGAATTATTTAAGGAGCGCTATCCAAAAATTAGAATATTGATGCTCTCTATGCATGATAGCAAAGAATATATTTCAACTTCAGTAATGTATGGCGCTTCTGGCTATATTTTGAAAGATGTTTCAACCAATGAAATTATTGCAGCAATAGACGCTATTGCCGCAGGAGGTACATATTTTTCATCTGGAGTTTCTGAAGTATTGTTAAGCCATGAAGCTAACAGTCAATCCCCATCCCCTCTATCAACCCGAGAGCAATCTATTTTAGTTTTAGTTGCTGGGGGGAAAAGCTCTAAAGATGTTGGTGAATTTCTTAATATTTCTGTTAGAACAGTTGAAACACACCGCAAAAACATCAAGAAGAAACTCAATATAAAAACAACGGCAGGGCTTACACGCTACGCTATAGAAAATGGCTTAATTGGATCTGCTTAGAACTTTATAAAAAATGATTTGACTTTTGGTCTCACCATACCAATATTAGTAACATCTAATATAAGGAGATTATTATGAATAAGAATTCTGGAACTATTGATCGTGCTGTACGTCTGATTTTGGGCGTAGTATTATTGGGTCTTGCTTGGTATTATTGGGCAGGGCTTGGTTTAATCTGGGGCGGGCTTTTGGTAATTGTAGGGCTTGTTGCGCTAATAACTTCATTTATGGGTTCATGCCCGCTTTATAGCGTGTTAGGCATTAATACTTGTAAAACTAAGTGATCTTACAAAAGTGAATTAGAATATATGTGGTGAGTGCTGATATTATTTATATCACGCTCACCGCATAACGCCATGCTTGTATCTAACTCATTTTTAAGAATATCTAAACAACGAGTAACACCTGCCTCACCCCCCGCCCCAAGCCCATAAATATATGGTCGCCCAATATAGGCAGCTTGTGCGCCAAGCGCTTTGGCTTTTAAGATATCTTGTCCGTTTCTTATACCACCATCAATATGAATCTCTACATTTTTACGCACCGCTTCAACAATTTCTGGCAACACACGAATTGAAGAAGGCGCACCATCAAGCTGTCGCCCACCATGATTTGAAACAATTATCGCATCAGCTCCAGCACTAACCGCACTTTTAGCATCTTCCACATCAAGAATGCCCTTGATTATTAGCTTGCCACCCCAATAATCCTTAATCCATCTAACACTATCCCAAGTTAGCTCAAGATCAAATTGATCATGCGTCCAAGCACTTAAAGAACGCAAATTTTCTGTGCCCTTTGCATGTCCCTGAATATTACCAAAAGAATGGTTTTTTGTGCCTAACATACGCAAGCACCACATTGGACGGCTTGCCATTTGATAAATATGTTTTGGAGTAAATTTTGGCGGAGCGGTTAGCCCATTGCGCAAATCCTTGTGCCGTTGTGCGAGTAACTGTAAATCCATTGTTAAAACCAATGCATTTACACCAGCTTTTTTTGCCCTATCAAGCGTTGCCCGAACATAATCATGATCACGCATTACATAAAGCTGAAACCAAAATGGCGCTTTAGTTGCCTGAGCAATATCCTCGATTGAGCAAATAGACATGGTTGAGAGCGTATAGGGAACACCAGCTTTTTGCGCCGCCTTTGCTGCCAAAATCTCACCATTTGCACGCTGCATTCCAGCCATGCCGATGGGTGCGAGAGCAAGCGGCATTGAAACTTCTTGCCCTATCATTGTGGTTTTTAATGAGCGATCTGATAATTTTCTAGCAATTTTCTGCCTAAGAAGAATTTTAGCATAATCGCTTTCATTAGCAAAATAAGTTTGCTCGGTGAGCGCACCTGAATCGGCATAATCAAAAAACATTTTTGGCACACGGTTCTTTGCCATTCCTTTTAGATCAGAAATAATAAGCGCATTTTTAAGTTTCATTATCGCCTCATTTGCATAGGTTTATACCTCAATCATACAGTAAAACTTGACTTGTAGTTTATATTTAGGGTTGAATATTACAATAATTATATTATTTTTGGAAGGTTATTTTTATGAAGCTTATGCGTATCGGGAGTTTAGGCTCAGAAAACCCAGCGATTTTACTTGATGATGGCACAATTAGAGATATCTCATCTATTGTCAGTGATATTGCTGGTGATGCGCTTGGTGCAAAAAGCCTCAACAAAATCCGCAACAGTAATCTTATTTCTCTACCCATATTAGATGCCAATAAGCGCATTGGCGCTTGCGTTGGAAATGTCAGCAAATTTATTGGCATTGGTCTAAATTATTCTGATCATGCTAAAGAGTTGGGATTAGAAATTCCCTCTGAGCCAGTAATATTTACAAAAGCCACTACCTGCATTTGTGGCGCAAACGATGATATTATCATGCCGCCAAATTCTAAAAAACTAGATTGGGAAGTAGAACTTGGCATAGTGATTGGCACAAAGGGAAGTTATATCGAGGAAGAAAATGCGCTAGATCATGTAGCCGGTTATTGCGTGGTCAATGATATTTCTGAACGTGAAAATCAAATTGAAAAAGCCGGCCAATGGGTAAAGGGAAAATCAGCCGATACTTTTGGCCCTATTGGCCCATATTTAGTAACTAAAGATGAAGTGCCTAACCCACAAAATCTTAAACTTTGGCTAGAGGTAGATGGCAAGAGGATGCAAAATGGCACAACAAAAACTATGGCTTATGGCGTAAAACATCTAGTGCATTATGTTAGTCAATTTATGACATTATTACCAGGTGACATCATCACAACTGGCACTCCCCCCGGAGTTGGCATGGGGAAAAAGCCAGAAGCGATATTCCTAAGAGCAGGGCAAAAAATGCGCCTTGGTGTTGAGGGCTTAGGTGAGCAAAATCAGGAAATTGTTAGTTCTTAAACAAATATAATTTTAACAAAACTTGACGAAATTCATCTAAAACGGCACACTCCCTTAAGGGGAGAAAAATGGGAACAATTACACTACCAATTTGGTTTGTGATACTTGCATCAATTTTAGCGCTTTTTGGGCTAATTGATCGTTTGCTTGCGCCTTCCGTTCGCTGGTTTTTTCGTCGTCGTGCCAATAGAGCCATTGAAAAGCTAAACTCCAAACTTTCACTAAAAATCCAGCCCTTTAAGCTAACAAAAAGAGAGGGCTTAATCGACGCTTTAATGTTTGATCCAGAAGTCATTAAGGCGATTGAAAACCAAGCAAAAGAGAGCGGCTCAACACGTGAAGTAATAATGGAAAAAGCACGCTCCTATGCGCATGAAGTCGTGCCAGCATTTTCGCACTACACTTACTTTAGGATAGGCACAAGACTAGCTCGTTCTGTCTCAAAAATGCTCTATCGGGTGCGTTTGGGCAACCCAGATGAGGCCGCATTAAAAGAAATTGATGAAAATTCTAGCGTGGTTTTTGTAATGAACCACCGCTCAAACATGGATTATGTTGTAGTAACTTACATGGCGGCAACTTCTTCTGCGCTTTCTTATGCGGTTGGTGAGTGGGCACAAATTTGGGGATTACAAAGCCTTATTCGAGCAATGGGTGCATATTTTGTGCGTCGCCAATCAACTGGCAATGCGCTTTATAGAAAAGTGCTAGCTCGATACGTACATATGGCAACAGAAGCTGGGGTAACGCAGGCGATATTTCCCGAAGGCGGGCTTTCAATGGACGGCAAATTGCGCCCGCCAAAATTTGGCCTATTGTCATATATGGTAAGCGATTTTGATCCAAACTCAGACAAAGATATTGTATTTGTTCCAGTTGGGCTAAATTATGATAGGGTATTAGAGGATAGAATGCTCAGCTCCAACGCCAAACGCAAGCAAGGAGAAAAACCAAAATTTCGCTTCTCACCAAAAATCTTGCTTGGCTTTATTGGGCACTCAATAGCACTAGCCTTTAAGGGACAATGGTTTCGTAACGGCTATGCCTGTGTTTCATTTGGCAAACCAGTTTCAATGCGAAAATATCTTAAAGAGAGAGGTGGGGTCAGCCTGCGTGGCGCGAACGCAAGAAAAGAGAGCAAAGCAACCAACAGCCAAAATGGAAAAAGAATAAACGGCGGGGGTGTCGGGGTCGGAAGCGAAGCGACCAACGGCGACAAGAATAAAGACGACAAGAATAAAAGAGTTTTTGATTTACGCATGATGAGCGAAGAACAACGCTTTGAAGAAATAGAAAAATTAGGACAAACCCTAATGCAAGAAGTTGGCAAAGCTGTGCCTGTTTTACCCGTCTCGCTAGTTGCAACCATATTTGTACAAGAAGGCGCACGCCCACTTTCCCTCTTTGAGGTCAAGCAAAAGACCTTTAATCTAATCACAAAACTAGAAGAAAGCGGAGCGCATATTCATGTGCCACGCAATGATCATGATTATTTAATTGATGTGGGTTTACGTATGCTCACCCTTCGCCATATTGTAAAACAAGAAGACGGCAAATATCGCGCGAACTGGCAAGAAAAACTACTGCTAGAATATTATGCCAATTCTATTGTGCATTTGCTCAAATAGCTTCCTCAAAAAGCGCCTTTGCCGCTTCAAGTGTCAGCTCAACAGGATTACCGCCAGCACTAGGATCATTCACTGCCATTTGCGCCAGTTCATCAATTCTCTTATCATCAACCCCAAGCGCATTTAATTTTTGCGGCACTTCAAAATCGCTACGCATTTGCATGATAAATTTATAAAATCCATCAAAGCCGCCTTTAATATCAAGATATGCGGCAAGATTTTCAATGCGCTGTTCAATCGCTTCTCTATTAAATTTAAGCACATAAGGCATCACAATAGCATTGGTCATGCCGTGTGGCGTATTATAAAGTGCGCCAACAGAATGCGAGAGTGCGTGCATTGCCCCTAAGCCTTTTTGAAAAGCTGTTGCCCCCATTGCTGCCGCCGCCATCATGTGTGATCGAGCTTCAATATCATTTGGATTAGCATAGACTTTAGATAAATTTTCTTTAACAAGACGCATGCCTTCAAGCGCAATGCCTTGGCTCATAGGGTGATAAAACGGCGATGAATATGCTTCAAGCGAATGAATAAACGCATCCATTCCTGTACCAACG
>JAJRPR010000031.1 GCA_024280655.1 Alphaproteobacteria bacterium
CTCATTTTGCAAACTGGGTCTTTTACCCATTCGTGTGGGTCTTGTTTACGATCACGGATTTTACCATCTTCTAACCATAGAATTCTATCGGCAATATCTTCAATTCGTTGATCATGGGTAACTATTCCCACGGCACGATTATCTTCTTTTGCAATGTCGTGCAAAATCATAGTGACCTCTGAGCCACGTTCAGAATCAAGATTTCCTGTTGGCTCGTCAGCTAAAATTAGTGGCGGATCATTTATTAAGGCTCTGGCCACTGCGACCCGTTGTTTTTCGCCGCCCGAAAGCTGGTTTGGAAATGCATTTTTTCGGTGTTCAAGCCCAAGCCGCTTAATAAGAATATCAGCTTGTTGTTTTGCTTTTGAATATTGCCCCTTAACTAGCCTTGCTGGAAACAGGATATTTTCTTTTACATTTAGCGCTGCCAGTAGATTATAGGCCTGCAATACAAAGCCAATTTTTTGCGCCCGCATATCGGCTAATTTAGCCTCGCTCAAACTGCTTATGTCCTGATCTGTCAAATGGATTTGCCCCTTATCGGCGCGCATTAAACCACCTAACATTGAGAGTAATGTGGTTTTTCCAGAACCTGATGGCCCTTGTATTAAAACTAATTCGCCAGCCTTTATATCAAGCGATATGTTATTAACTGCATGAACGGCAGTTTCACCTGAGCCAAAAGTCTTATAAAGATTGGTGCATGATAATATTGAATTATTACTCATTGTTTTTACTTTCATATTAAGCATCAAAGGCACTGGCAGGGTCTATTTGTTGCACATAAAAAGCAGGGATTAGCGCAGCTAATTGTGCTGCGATAAGGGTAGCTAGACCAAGTTTTAATGCGGTGATAAACGAAAATTGCACTGCTACACTTGGCGCCCAAGCTGATAGAGCGGCTTCAATGGGAAAAATTGCGATTAGTGCTAAAATAACACCAAATAATGCCACTAAGCTGGTTTGGATAATTGCTGAAGATAATAATTGAATTTGTGGTGCGCCAAGCGCTTTGACAACCGCCAATTCGCCAATTTTGCTTGAAACAAAGCTATAGGCGGTAAAAGCTACAATTAGGCCAGCAACTATAGTTCCAATCATTGCCATCATTGCAATTAATGCCCCACCCATATCAAGTGCTACTGAATAATCATTTTTCATTAATTGCTTGCGGGTTAGTGCATTTACATCAAGCCCTTGTTGCTCAATATTATTGACTAATTGCTCAGCACTTATTCCTGCCTGCGGCTGAATCAAAACAAGATTTGCGCCTTGATTTAGGGCAAATTGTTTTCGTGCATCATTTTCATCAATAAATACCAACGGGTTGGCCATTGAGAATGTGCCCTTTGAATATCCTGAAATAATATAATTAACACCTGAAAGAGAAATTTTATCGCCAATTTGATATTTATTACCCTTTGACATTGGTTTTGGAATGGTAATGAAGCCAGCTTTTGGAGCGCTCCAGCCAGTTGCTTGCTCCCAGCTTTGGCGAGTGGTTATATCAGAGGGAATTCCAGCGGCATAGGCAAAAAGCTCTTCCCCTTTGGGGCCAAGCAATATATCTCGATATAAAATTGGCATTATGGTTTTAACACCATCAATTTTTTCTAATTCATTGACTGCCTGTTGTGAAATTGTGGATCGTGACATGTGCAGGTTTGCAACGCCCTTTTCTAATACCCAAACTTCGGCTGGAGATTTTTCAACAAATGTCAATATTTGGTTGGCTTCGCCACGAAATACCGCATCAAGAAACAGCCCCAATATTAGCGCCAAAGCAATGCCTATTGCCGCTCCTATCAGGTTCATTGGTTGGCTAAATAATGATCTAAATGTCCAATATATCATTTCTCACCTCTTAAAAACTATCACTGGCGCAAGTTTTACCAGCTGACGCCAAGGGAAACACATGCCTGCAACCACCGCAGTTAAAGACACCACTAAGGCACGCACAAGAACGCTTAATTCCCATACTCTGGCATTATAAAGCGGGTTCCATTCGGCCATTAGCCATGCCAATCCTTTAGCCAGCAACAAAGCAAGCGGAAAAGAAGATAGAGCAATAAGAACACCACCAAAAATGAGCGCTACTGCCAAGCCAAAAGGTTTAGCCCCCAATGCTTTTTGAATGCCAAATTGGTGTAAATTTGATTGCACTTCGGCCTGACGCAATATTGTCATAGTCAATAAGGTAATTAGCCAAGCCATTGCTGAGAGTAAAATAAGCACTGGGCCCAACATTCTAGTGGCAAAATTTGCGTCCCCTTCGCCTAGCTCAAAAGGGGTCTTAAAATCTGCAACGGGGAAGGTGTCTTCCAAATTGTTACGTACTTTTTCTATGTCAGCATTATCATCAACATCAATCAGCACAACGGAAACTATAGACGTGTTTGCAGAAACCACAGGCATGCTTGCAGAAACCACAGGCATGCTTGCAGGTAATTCGGCCTGATTTGCTTCGGGCTCTGCTACGCTCATCATCATTTTTCTTACCTCATTTATAAATGGGTCATAAGCGACAAAGACATAAGGCATAAAGGGAGATGTTGTGCCTGAGGAAATGCCGCTAATGCTTAAATCACGTCCTAAAATCTCAATTTCGTCGCCAACTTCTAGTAAGTGCAGGCGAGCTAGACTATTATCAATTACTATTTCTGATGCCAGTTCGGGTTCTTTTCCAGATATTAGCTTGGTTGGTCTACCCGCCTCTGCATAGGCAACCAGCATGGCAGGGGTTTTTTGATTGGCGTGCGAAAGAATAAATGGGAACAAGGCGAGCGGTTGGGCATCAGCAATATCTGGCTCAAACCAGAGATCGCCCAATAATGAATTTGGCAATGAAGAAGGCCCCATGGCAAAATATAGATTGCCAGAATTAATAGCAATAAGATCAGCACTGATAGATTGTGGGAACTCACGCATGTCTTTATCTATGCCAAGTAAAATACCGTCAAATAGCATAGCCAAAGAAAGAACAGAGGCAAACACCACCATAACTAGAAAAGCTCTAATAGGTTGAAATATCCATTGTTTATAGACCCAGTTAAGCATGCAGCACCTCTTGTAAAAAGCCTTGCGATAATGACATTACACATTCTAGTAACTGGAAGGTCAAGTGCTATTTTATATTACTTTTTGGAGCTTTTGTCTGTCTTGTTTTAACTAAGTGAGATTATTTTGGGACTATTATTAGATAGGCCTAGAGCGTAGCGCAATCAGACGAATTTGCTTTTACGCTGTAATTTATGGGGTCTAAAATCAAAAATTATTTGCAAGCACGATCAATGGCTCTTGAGGCGGCGGTAACACCAGAGAGTGAGAAGGTTTGGACGACTTTAACATTATCTTTTGTTATGCCTTCAATATCCATGCTGGCGCCAGCACGCATTTGATCTGCAACTTTATCACTTAAATCTTTATTGGCTAACCATGCGGCATCATCTTTGGTAAATAACTCATAAGATTGGTTGCCTATAATGAGCTTTGCTTCACTATCTGGAGCAAAAGTAAAGCCTGCGACAGCATTAAATTCGTGAAGTATATTCTCAGCGGGCCTATTAGTAAGATATATATATGATTGCTCGTAATTTTCTGGCTCTGGCTTAACTGTTTTTGGTTTCGAGATGACAAAGCATAATTTTCCATTGCTTTGTGATGTGGAATAAGCAGACCAGTCCTTAAAATCTCCCAATGATTGCACAGATTGTGCCTGCGCCCCACTAAGGGATATGGCAACTAAAATAGTGCCAACGCTAAGAAATTGCACTAAATTTATGGGCAATCGTGCCATTTGTAAATCCAATTTAGCTTACTATAATTATTTACAGGTCTTATCTAATTCGGCCATTGAAGCGGTTACGCCAGAAAGCGAATATGTGTCTGTAGTATTGGTGCCTCGTTGTGAAGTGCCTTTAACGATTAATTCTCTACCACGTTTCATGCCATCAACAAAGGCAACTTCTTCATTTGTATTGGCAAGCCATGCGGCTGATCCTTCAACAATCATTGAATAGACCTTGCCATCAAGAATTGCCGAAGGGTTCGAACCTGTTCTAAGGGGGTAGCCAACAAGTGTTTGAATTTCGTTTTTTGTACCCAGGCCTTTACGATTAATCACCAAAAAATAAATAGGATCACGATTTACATTTGTTGGCTGGCTTTCTTGAGGTTGGGATGAAACATAGCATATTATGCCATTTGCATCTTTTCCCTTCCAAGCGGTCCAGTTATTGAAAGTCCCAAGATTTGTAGCTTCTTGTGCAAAGGCCATAGGTGCGCCAATAAGCCCCAGCATAACTATACTAAAGGCACTAATATTTTTTATAGATTTTGCTAATTTCATTTTCATTACAAAATTTCCCTTTTGCTTAGAATCAATTTTGTCTATTCTATCGTTGTTAAAGTTACTAAGAAGCAAATTTAATAAAATTTGATATGTTTTGACAATATTTTTTATAGTGTCATCAATATGACGCTCACGCTTATTTGTTCTTAAATAATGCTTTAGCTTAAAATAGATGACTATAAGGTGAATGGATTGTTAATTTTGCTCTTTATTCTTGTCGCCCCCGTATCTAGTACGGGGCAGGCTGTTGGTCGCTTACTCTTTCTTGCGTTCACGCCACGCAGGCTGCCCGACCCCGTTTGTCCGCCCCTCTTATTCTTGTCGCCGTTGGTCGCTAATGCTCCCGACCCCGACACCCCCGCCGTTATTCTTTTATATATCTCACGCTCCGACGGGGCGGCGCTAGCGCCGGCGAGCCCAAAGCTCGCTATACTGATGGATAGAGTGTTAAGTATTTTCGCTAAATTAATTGATATCAAATATGATTTACTTGCTAATTTTTTTAGGGTCTTGAAAAAGTCCTATAATATAGTCATATTAGGCAAGATTATTCATTCACTAAACAAAAGGTATAATAATGGCACAATTTGATCGACAAAATGTAAGGTCACAAACAGGCTCAGCGGCAATGATAGATGAGGGCTTGCGCTCTTATATGCTCAAAGTTTATAATTATATGAGCATTGGGCTTGGTATTACTGGCGTTGTTGCTTTTTTCTTTAATCAATGGGTTATGTCAGATCCTGCAATAGCGCAAATTGTATATGGTAGCCCGTTAAAGTGGGTTATTATGCTTGCACCACTTGCTTTTGTTTTGGTGCTATCTTTTGGTATCAATAAAATGAGTGCCGCAACCGCCCAACTTACCTTTTGGGCATTTGCTACTGTTATGGGATTATCCCTTGCCTCAATCTTTTTAATCTATACAGGCACTTCAATCGCTCGTGTGTTTTTCATTACCGCTGCAACATTTGGCGCTATGAGCCTTTATGGCTACACAACAAAGCGTGATCTGACTAATTGGGGATCATTTTTGTTCATGGGGCTTATTGGGGTTATTATTGCTATGGTTGTAAATATCTTTATGCAATCTTCGGCTTTAGCATTTGGTATTTCAGTTGTTGGTGTGTTGGTGTTTGTTGGGCTTACTGCTTATGACACGCAAAAAATCAAAGAAGAATATTTAGAAACTGATGGGCATGAAATAATGGGCAAAAAAGCTATTATGGGTGCGCTACGTCTGTACCTTGATTTCATCAACTTGTTCTTGATGTTATTGCGTTTATTTGGCAATCGCAATTAATTTGGGATAATAAAATATAGTTAAAACCGTAATTTGTTTAACTGCAAATTACGGTTTTATTTTTTAGGCTTGTTTTATGAGTGAAAAAATAATTCTACGTTCATTTGAAAAAACTGATATATTAGATATTCATAAAATTTATTCTTATTATGTAAAAACTTCGGTGGTTACATTTGATCTTGATGCGCCTAGTGAACAAGAAATAAAAGATAAATATTCTGACATTGCGAAAAAAGGTCATCCAATAATTATAGCTGAAATTGACAATAAGGTAGCAGGCTTTGCCTATGCTTCAAATTTTCGCCCCCGCCCTGCCTATCGCTTCACTTGTGAGAACGCAATTTATATTGATAATAATATGATAGGTAGAGGAATAGGTGATTTACTTTTAAGTGAATTGCTTAAACAGGCAAAAGATTTTGGCTTTAATCAAATGATTGCAATAGTAACAGCAAGCGCTAATTCTTCAATTAACCTGCATAAAAAACACGGATTTAAAATATTGGGCGAGTTCCCTGAATTGGGTTATAAATTTGATAAATGGCACAATATTATTCATATGCAAAGAAAGCTTTGATTAAAAGCAGTCACAATTTAGTAAGAAATAATCGCTTTTTGGACACAATATGTCCTAAAAAATGTCAAATTAAGCAATCATAGTATGTTTGTTGCCGTGAGTACTCAGAGTTGGGATTGATAGAGCCCCCAAACCATGATATCCTAACTTTGGCAGGCCTTATGTTTGGGTCTAAGGCAATTTTTGACGCTCTCATGTTCTTGCCAGCATGGGGGCGTTTTTATTATATGTTTCATCTCCTAAGTTATGGTCAATTCATTTAGCGAAAATATGAAGTTGCGCCAAGAATACGACCCGGTAATCCGTTAAAATCTTCTTGTAATATAATAGCAAATCCTTTGTCATCTTCTTGTAAAATTTGAGTGAAAGGTAATTTAATATTCACGCCCTGTTCTGGATTCCACATTGTAAGCGCTCGGCGCCCAGTTGCAATATTTGAATAAGAGAAAACCTTTCCAGAATTTTCACCACGTGTAATTTCTACTTCTCTAGTTGATTTAATACTGACTAACCATATAATTGCCTCACTAAATTCTTCATTACCTAAGACAGATATTTCAAGATAGTCATTATCATATTTCATATCTATGGGAATATATAGTTTGGCGCTTGATAATATTTTATCTACCTCATTTGTGTTTGAACCAACGACATCTTTAGTGCCATTAATCATTAATTGAGGGGTGTAGATGTGATTGGTTTTTTGAATACTAGAGTAAGCTCTTTGTAAATTGGAGTTTTCAGAGGTGGCAAAAATATCTTTCCAACCAATATAATCCCAATAATCAACATGGTATGCAAGCGCTATAATATCGTCTCTTTCGCCTAATTTTTTAAGCAACCTATCTGCCGATGGGCAAGCAGCGCATCCTTGTGAAGTAAAAAGCTCAAGCACAGCTATTGGTGAGGTTTTAACCTCACCAGCTTGCGCCAAGCCAGTTAATAAAAAAGGCAGTGCAATAGATAATAAAATTATTTTTTTCAAATTAAAGTAAAAAGCAAACATATTATTTCTATAAGAGATGTTTCAAACAAACGCTAGTAACAGATAGGTGAAAGCAGTTTGGCTCAAGAGATAAATCCTTATGAAACTAGGTTTCTAAGCACATATTGCAAAATACCGCCATTTTTGAAATATTCTAATTCATTTTCAGTATCAATGCGACAAAGAGTTTTTATGGTTTTTTCTTCGCCATTTGATGAAGTAATTTTCACCATTACGTTAGCACGAGGAGAAATATCACCAATATGCTCAATGCTTACTTGCTCATCTCCGCTTAATCCAAGCCCTTGCCAGCTTTGCCCATCAATAAATTGCAATGGCAAAACACCCATACCAATTAGGTTTGAGCGGTGAATTCTTTCAAAGCTTTGTACAATAACTGCTCTTACTCCAAGTAATAATGTGCCCTTTGCCGCCCAATCTCTTGAAGAGCCTGTGCCATATTCTTTGCCTGCAAAAACCACTAGTGGAGTATTATTTTCTTGATATTGCATTGCTGCATCATAAATTGGCATTTGTTCGCCGCCCAAGCCAACAGTAAAGCCGCCCTCAACGCCCTTTACCATTTGGTTTTTAATGCGAATATTGGCAAATGTACCACGCATCATAACTTCGTGATTGCCACGTCTTGAGCCATAAGAATTAAAATCTTTTGGCTGGACTTGACGCTCAATCAAATATTTACCTGCTGGGCTATCTTTTTTGAACGAGCCAGCGGGGGAAATATGATCTGTAGTAATAGAATCAGCAAATAAACCTAAAATACGAGCGTTTTCTACGTCTTTAACTGGTTTTGGCTGTAATGTTAGACCTTCAAAATAAGGTGGGTTTTTAACATAAGTGGAAGATGAGTTCCAATTATAAGTCTCACTACCGCTAACTTCAATATTTTGCCAAGATTTATCACCCTTAAACACGTCCGCATAACGACTTAAGAACATATCTCTGGTGATCGAGGTACGAACGGCACTAGAAATTTCTTCATTGCTTGGCCAAATATCTTTTAGATAAACGGGATTGCCATTTTTATCATTGCCAAGCGGCTCGCTGGTGATGTCAATATTTAGTGAGCCAGCAATAGCGTAAGCGACAACAAGAGGCGGAGAAGCAAGGTAATTGGCTTTAATGTCGGGGCTAATGCGCCCCTCAAAATTGCGATTGCCTGAAAGAACTGAACAAGCTACCAAATCATTTTCTTTAATGCTTTCAGAAATATCCACATCTAGTGGCCCTGAATTGCCGATGCAAGTTGTGCAACCATAACCAACTAGATCAAAACCCATTGCATCGAGGTCATCTTGTAAACCAGCAGCTTTTAGATATTCAGTTACAACTTGTGATCCGGGAGCAAGCGAAGTTTTAACCCAAGGCTTGCTTTTTAGTCCCTTTTCCAGAGCTTTTTTAGCTAAAAGTCCTGCTGCAATCATTACAGAGGGGTTTGATGTATTGGTGCAAGAGGTGATAGCCGCAATTACAATATCACCGTGTGAAAGCGTATAATCTTTATTTGCAACATTAACATCATGATTATTATCTTTGTTAAATTCGCCTTTAAGATCTTCAGAAAATTTAGACTTAGCATCACTTAGTGATATTCTGTCTTGTGGTCTTTTCGGCCCTGAAATTGAGGGTACAACTTTGCTTAAATCAAGCCCTAGAGTGTCGGTAAATGTTGGATCTGCATCACTATTGCCGCTATTGCGCCACATGCCTTGCGCTTTGGCATAGGCTTCAACTAATGCAATTCGCTCCTCATCACGTCCAGTAATTCTAAGATAATCTATTGCGTCTTCATCAACGGGGAAAAAGCCACAAGTTGCGCCATATTCAGGTGCCATATTGGCAATAGTTGCCTCATCTTCTAGGGTTAGATGGTCTAAACCTTCGCCATAAAACTCAACAAACTTACCAACCACGCCTTTTTGGCGTAACATTTCAACAATAGTTAAAACAATATCGGTAGCGGTGATGCCTTCGCTGGCTTTGCCTGTTAGCTTAAAGCCAATAACTTGTGGAATAAGCATAGTTATTGGTTGCCCAAGCATAGCGGCCTCTGCTTCAATTCCGCCAACGCCCCAACCAAGCACCGCTAGGCCATTGACCATTGTGGTGTGACTATCTGTGCCAACCAAACTATCGGGATAAGCAAAGGTTACGCCATCAATTTCATTTGTCCAAACCGTTTGCGCTAAATATTCAAGATTTACTTGATGGCAAATTCCTGTTCCGGGAGGCACAACAGAAAAATTATCAAATGCTTCTTGTCCCCAACGTAAAAACTCATAGCGCTCATTATTGCGCTTATATTCAAGTTCAACATTTTGCTTAAAAGCAGAATGATTGCCAAAATTATCAACCATTACTGAGTGATCAATTACCAAATCAACAGGTACAAGCGGATTGATTTTTTGTGGGTCTGCGCCAAGTTTTTGTGTTGCATCACGCATTGCCGCCAAATCAACAACAGCTGGCACACCAGTAAAATCTTGCATTAACACACGTGAAGGGCGAAATGCTATTTCGTGGTTTGAGCTTTTAGTTTCTAGCCATTTAGCTATTGCTTCAATATCAGCTTTTTTACAGTATTATTATCTTCAAAGCGCAATAGGTTCTCAAGTACCACTTTCATTGAATAGGGTAGTTTTGAAATTCCTGTTAATCCATTTTTTTCGGCTTCAATAAGCGAAAAATAGACATATTCTTTGCCATCTACATTTAGAATTTTGCGACATTTGAAACTATCAATGGATTGATTTTGCATGTTTTAGCACCTTAATTTTTACAGAAGTGAATCATCTGCTTGCCTTATAGAGCAAACTTGATGAAAAAATCAAATATTGCTGTAATTTTCTAATCAATAAATTGCTACTTGCTTCAAGAGGCAACTTGTTCTTTAAGTATTTTATATTATTTTTTTAAGAGAGTTAACTTGCCAAATAAAGAAGCATACTCGTCACAGCAAATAAATGTGAGCAAGCTAAGCCTTATTCGCTCTGAGCGCTTAATATTATCTGATGTTAATTTTAGCGTTAAATCGGGGAAAGCTATATTTTTGCGTGGGGATAATGGAGTTGGCAAAACTTCGCTTTTAATGGCTATTGCTGGTTATTTACATATTGGTGCAGGTGAAATTTCTTGGAGAACAGATAATGACAATGAAGAAGAAAATTCCTTAATCGATAATCTTCATTTCATTGCGCATCAAACTGCCATCAAACCAACGCTTTCTTTGAAAGATAACCTTATGTTTTGGTGTACTCTTTATGGTGGAGCGCCAGAAAAAGTAATTGATGCGTTAAAAACGGTTGGGCTTTCTCATGCTATTGATTTTGAGGCAGGACTATTATCGGCAGGGCAAAAAAAGCGATTAAGTTTGGCAAGATTATTGGTAGCAAATAGAGCGCTTTGGTTGCTAGATGAGCCTACATCCTCGCTTGATAGGGAGGGTGATAAATTGGTTGCTAATCTGATTGATAATCATCTTGAGAGAGGCGGCATTGCCATTATTGCTACTCATTTAGATCTAAATATAAAAAATGCCAAAACCTTTATACTTACAAAGACTAATCAACATGGAGAAATTGCATGAAGGCTTTTTTATCCATTCTTTTGCGCGATATAAAATTAGCTACCAGCTCATTTGGCGATATGCTTACTTTAGTATTATTTTTTATAATGATTGGGGTAATAGTTCCTATAGCTATTGGGCCTGATAAGGATCTATTAGCTCTCATCGCTCCCGGTGTGATATGGATTGCCGCCTTTTTATCTTCACTTTTAGCGCTTGATAAAATGTTTCGCCAAGATTTTGATGATGGCTCATTATTAGCCATGCGCCACGCAAGCATTTCATTTGAAGCGATAGTATTTGCAAAACTTATCGCCCATTGGCTAACCTCAATATTACCGCTAATTATCGCCACCCCAATGCTTGCTTTAATGCTTAATATGAATGCACAGATTTTAACATATACAATTATTTCTCTAACTGTTGGCACGCCAGCGCTTATTTCTTTTGGAGCGGTGGGGGCGGCAATTACTGTTTCGCTTAGGCGAGGCGGGCTTATTGCGCCAGTGCTTATTTTACCGCTAACATTGCCTATTTTAATTTTTGGTGTTTCAGCAATTAAAACAGGAACAGGCGTTGGCACGCAAGGTACTGCATTATTAATTTTAGGAGCAATATCTCTTGTAACAGTTGCATTTACTCCGTTTGCTAGTGCACTTGCACTTAAGCTAACACAGGAGTAAACATGAAAAAAACTATTTCGAATGGAAAGATAAATGACACAAAAAATTGATCCTCTTAAAAAAATGAATTGGTTTGATAGGATTGCTCACCCTGGGCAATTTCTTAAATGGTCAGGTTATTTAATTTTGCCGCTAGCTATATTAAGCGCCATTTTATTTGGGGTTGGTCTCTGGTTTGCATTTTTTAATTCACCTGAAGATTATCAAATGGGTAACACGGTGCGCATAATGTATATTCATGTACCAAATGCGTGGTTAAGCCAGCTAGTTTACGTGATGATGGCAGTTTCTGCGATTGGCACATTAGTCTGGCGACATCCGCTCGCCGATGTGTCCATGAAAGTAGCAGCGCCGCTTGGTGCAGCTTTTACTACTATGGCATTATTTACTGGAATGTTATGGGGTCGCCCAACTTGGGGCACTTATTGGGAGTGGGACGGACGCATGACAGCAACGCTTATATTGCTCTTAATGTATCTTGGTATAATTGCCCTTTGGCGCTCATTTGATGATCAATTACGTGCTGCAAAACTTATTGCAATTATTACTTTGGTTGGGGTGATAAATATCCCGATAATTAAATTTTCAGTTGATTGGTGGAATACACTTCATCAGCCAAGCATTGTCAGCACGGAAGGGCTTTCAATGCCAGCTTCGATTTATACTCCGCTGTTAATAATGACATTTGCTTTTACAGTGCTTTTTGCTTTGTTACAAACCAATGCAACGCGCACCGAAATATTACGCCGTAAAGCTGATAGGCAATTACGTAAAAGCTTAAATAAAGAAAATGGATAGTAAAATGATAGATTTAGGACCACATGCCTCTTTTATTATAATTGCATATTTGGGAGTGGCTATTGTTACTTTAGCGCTAATTATTAGCAATATTGTTCAATATAAAAAACAAAAAAACCGTGTTAAGTCGTTTGAGGATAAGGGCTAAACAATGAAACGAATATTATTTTTTGCGACCCCACTAATATTGTTAATAGGCATGTTAATTTTATTTGCCACCAATATTGAGCGTGATAGTTCGATTATTCCCTCTGCTCTATTAAATAAGCCAGTTCCTGAATTTACCCTGCCAGCGGTTAAGGATTTAGTATTAGATGGCAAAGTGATTGAGGGTTTTGCAACTTCTGATATGTTTGGTCAAGTTTCTGTGGTTAATGTTTTTGCTTCTTGGTGCGCTCCATGTCGGCAAGAACATCCGTTTTTAATGGAGTTGGCGGAAATGGATATTGCAAAAATCTATGGCATTAATCAAAAAGATGCGCCAGAAAATGCTAGAGCGTTTTTAGAGGAATTAGGCAATCCTTATGATAAAGTTGGCGCTGATAATGGGCGAGTTTCTATTGAATGGGGGATTTATGGTATTCCTGAAACCTTTGTAATTAATGCCAAAGGCATTATCACCTATAAACATGTTGGCCCTTTTACTCGTAAATCATATGAAACCTCGCTTTTGCCAGCGATTAGGGCGGCAATAGAAGATCAATAATATATTGACTTTATCTTTCTTTTGCCCCTATAAGCACCTAACTTTACTATAGGTAAAATATTTGAGCCACTAGCATATTCAAGAAATATGCGGTCCACATCCGTCAGCGCATTGCGCCCACGGGTGATTTTGTGATTTGGATTTAATAGCTTTTAGTGATTTTTGGTGAAAGAAAGACTACTATGTTTGATAATTTAAGCGATCGATTAGGTAATATCTTCAAAACCCTTACCTCTCGTGGTGCGCTTAGCGAAACTGATATTAAAACTGCTATGCGTGAAGTTCGTCGTGCTTTAATTGAGGCCGATGTTTCGCTTGAAGTTGTGCGTGCTTTCATTACGCAAGTAAGCGAAAGAGCGGTTGGCGCTGAAGTTACTAAATCTATTACGCCCGGTCAGCAAATCATCAAAATTGTGCATGATGAATTGGTGCAAGTGCTTGGTGAAGAAGCAGTGCCAATTTCACTTAAAGCAACACCGCCTGTGGCAATTTTTATGGTTGGTTTGCAAGGCTCTGGTAAAACCACAACTACTGCTAAAATCGCTAAGAGATTTAAAGAGCGTGAGAATAAAAAAATTCTCCTTGCTTCATTGGATACTCGTCGCCCTGCAGCACAAGAACAATTAAAAATATTAGCTGAACAAGTTGGGGTTGATAGTTTAGAAATAATTGCCAATCAAGATCCGATTAAAATTGCCAAAAGAGCATTAAAAGAGGCCAAACTTGGTGGCTATGATGTTTTGTTTTTGGATAGTGCTGGTCGTACTCATATTGATGAAGAACTTATGGCAGAGACCGCCAAAATCAAGGAAATTACTAATCCACATGAAACTCTATTAGTTGTTGATGCGCTTACTGGGCAAGATGCGATAAACCTTGCTCGCTCATTTGATGAAAGAGTGGATATTACTGGTATTGTTCTCACTAGAATAGATGGTGATGGACGTGGTGGTGCGGCGCTTTCTATGCGGGCGGCAACTGGCAAGCCAATTAAACTTATGGGGGTTGGTGAAAAATTAGATGCACTTGAAGATTTTCATCCCTCACGCATTGCCGATAGAATTTTAGGCAAGGGCGATATTGTTTCACTAGTTGAA
>JAJRPR010000032.1 GCA_024280655.1 Alphaproteobacteria bacterium
CATGCTCGCTAATGCGCTCACGTAAATTTGCAGCATATGCCTTGCCATCAATAATATTTGTGCTCATCTTTTGCTCCTAGTTAGCCTTCTCATAAACAAGAGTGAATTTTAATTCCAGCTTTTTCTAGTGATTTTTTGATATTTATTGCTAAATCAAGAGCATTTTCATTATCGCCATGCAGGCAAATAGAGCTGGCTGTTGATTTAATAATAGTGCCCTCAACAGTTTTGATTTCCCCTTTTTCAGCCAAGAGCAAACATTGCGCTACCACTTTATCCTTATCATGCACAACCGCACCCTGTTTTGCACGAGAAAGTAGCAGACCATCATTAGTATAGGCTCTATCAGCATAGGCTTCACGAACAATATTTAAGCCCAAATCATTTGCAGCTTTTACTTGCGCACTATTATCTAGTGCAAGAATTGCTAGGTCTTTATTATGGCTCTTTATGGTTTGAAATAGCGCCAAAGCCAAAGCATAATCTCTGGCTGCCATATTTGCTAATGCGCCATGTAGTTTGATATATTTTAGCTCAACATTTTCTTCATCAGCGATTTTTTGAATTGCGTTGAGTTGCTCCCTAACTTGCTGTTGAATTTGCTCAACTGGCAAATCAAGCTCTTTACGGCCGAAATTTTCTTTGTCAGCAAACCCGGGATGCGCTCCGCAAGTTATGCCCCTAGCTTTGGCCATTCTTAGAGTAGTTCGCATGGTCTGTTCATCACCAGCATGAGCACCGCAAGCAATGTTTGCGCTAGAAATAATATCTAGTAGCTGCTCATCATTAGCAGCCCCCTCACCTATATCTGCATTTAGATCTATTTGTTTCATTTATAAATTCCCTAAGCTGATTGGCTTAAAATTGATTTCACTATTAGGGCGCAGTTGCGAAAAAGCGTTAATATCAGTGCTAATAATTGTGCCTATACGAGGATAACCGCCTATTGTTTGGTGATCTCGCATTAAAACTATTGGTGTCCCATCGCCCAAAATTTGAATATCACCACAAATAAGAGGATCAGACACTAGGGAGAGAATATTTTCATTGGCAAAAATATTATCCTTATCTATCAGGCGCACTCCCATTCTATCGAGTTGCGAGCTGATAAAAAATGGTTTTGAAATAAATTCATTTCGGACCTTTTGGTTAAACAAATCAGCATGAATTCCCCAGATAAAGTGAAAGCTCCTCTTTTCATAATTGATAGCTGGTGGGTTGGGTATTTCTACATCGGAAGTGGGCAAAATAGCAATCTCATCGCCTGCCTTTAGCGCACGACCATCAAGCCCGCCTAAAGCTACTTTTATATTTGTTGCACGAGAGCCCAATATTTCCTTTACATCTAGCTCGCCATTAAATCTAACATAGCCATAATTACCCCAAACACCCGGTTTTATCTCTATTTTTGTACCCTGCTTTAGATTATAAACTCCATTCCATTGTTTCTTTAGCCCATTAATGAAAATAGTGGAATCTCCACCAGTAAAAGCTACCCTAATGCCCTTCCCTTTAATAGTAAAATCTAAGCCAGATTGAGTGAATTCAATGCCAGAACTCGCTTTTGTGCCAAGCAAATATGCACCCATATCAAAAGCATTCCTATCCATTGCACCTGATGCTGAAATACCATATTGCAAACAGTTAAAACGCCCTTCATCTTGAATGGTTGTAAGCGGTGAAACACGGGTAAGGAGAATTGAATATTTCATTTTTTAATACTCATAAATTCTATTTTATCACCTGCATTAATTAGGGTTGGTGGGTTTTTATTTAGATCAAAATTGCTAAAATCCGTATGTCCAATAATATGCCAACCTGTGGGAATTGGGCTAGAGGTTATTGCCGTTTGCCCTGCGGCAAAAATCACTGTTCCTTTTGGCACTTGTTTATGTAATTTTTGGCGGCGATCAATGAAAAGTTGTTTTTTATGCATTCCGCAATAAATAAAACCCGGAGCAAAGCCTGTTGCTAAAACTCTTAGTGGTTTTTTATTATGAGCAGCGATGAACTGCTCAATATTAAGAGAAAGAGAATCAGCTACACCTGCCAAATCTTTTCCATCAAAACTCATTTTTACCTTATGGATTTTATATATATTCTTTTCCTTTTCTTGCGGCTGACAAAGTGCCAATCTTATCAATCCACTTAGATTAAAAAAACTAATTTTTTGATTGTCATATTTCACCATAACCGAAACCAGCGAAGCAGTGATTTCTTTTATTTCAGCATGGTTTTGCCGTTTTAGAATGGCAGCAAATTCTATCGCCTTTTTATTGGCTTGTTCATTAAGCTTTTTTGCAAAGCGAACTAAAATTGCACTTTCGCCTAGCGCAATGATTTGTGTTGGATTGTTCATAGATAAATATTGGCACAATCAATAAATAGCTCAAAGCAAAATATACTTTGATTTTTCAAAATTTTACTCTATGAGGGAATATGCGTTACAAAAGTAGCGCTAAATACGTTCTCAGGGCGGGGCGAAATTCCCCACCGGCGGTAAGAGAGTTTACTCTTGTAGCCCGCGAGCGCCAAGCGTTTCGCTTGGGTCAGCAGATTTGGTGTGATTCCAAAGCCGACGGTCATAGTCCGGATGAGAGAGAGCGGAAGATAGTTACATTGCACCCATAGGGCAAATGCCCTGTTGGTTAAGTGTATCTATATTCCTTTCACCCTGAGGCTTTTTTGGCTTATTAGAAAGGAATAAAAATGAACCAGATTGCCTCAAATATAAAATCAAAAACTAAACTAGTACCAATTTTAGGTGCGCTTTTTATGGTACTAGCAGCCCTTGCTTTTGCAGGAGTTAATACCATGAATGATATCTCGCAGCAAAGAAATGGCGTAACGCCTGAAGCTGTGGCGTTTTTCCAATATTCGTTTGCGCTTATTTTTGCTCTACCATGGATTTGGCGTGAGGGCAAAAAAGCGCTTAAAACCAATAAATTAAAATGGCATATTTTACGAGTAGTATTGTCAGCTATTGGTGTACAGGCATTTGTGTCGTCTTTTGCTGTCATGCCATTTCCGCAAATTATCGCTCTAGTTATGGTGTCACCGTTTTTTGTATTGTTTGGTGCGGCAATTTTCTTAAAAGAGCATGTTAGTCTTTCAAGGGTTTTTGCGGCTATTGTTGCTTTTTTAGGAGCAATGGTAATTCTTCAACCATGGTCTGAGAGCTTTACCATTGCAGCTCTTTTACCAATTTTGGCAGCAATAGTTTGGGCAGGTGCATCAATCATTACCAAATATCTCACTATTGATGAGAAGCCAGCAACAATAACCATTTATCTATTATTGCTTCTAACTCCCATCAATTTAGCCTTCTATGTTGGCTCTGGTTTTGCAGTTCCTCAAGGTTCGGCATTTATGTTGTTAGTGGCTCTAGGAGTGTTAACTGCTTTGGCGCAATATTTTATGACCAAAGCCTATTCGCTTGCTGATGCTACTTATTTACAACCATTTGATGACCTCAAATTACCAATAAATACATTATTATATTTGGTGGTGTTTGGTTTCGCGCTTAGCTCTAGTTTTTGGCCCGGTGCGGCACTTATAATTGGCGCTTCCCTATATATTGCGATAATTGAGAATAGGAAAAAGCAAAAATAATATATATTTTAGGGTGTCAAAACTTAAATTGACACCCTTTTTATTTTGGTTAAATTGACATCCTTTTATTCTGGTCTGGGATCTTCACGAGAGCGAAACTCGAACAAGGATCTAAACATGCCGGGAGCTAAAATAGATGCAGGGTTGATAATAAAATTCGGGCTGTCGAGTTGTCCTCGTACCGCAAAAGTTACACCAATTAATCCCTCGCCTTCCCTGCCGCCAAGAATTACACCAAACAGAGGTAATTTTTGAAAAATAGAATTCAACCCAAATAGTGGAATATAAGTTCCATTCAAGTCATATCGATTGTCTTTTGTATAAATGAACCCACGCAATGTGCCCCCCACTGTACCACCATCTATCACGCCACTTGTTATTTCAATACGATCTGAACGCCTAATAAACTCTACTTTTCCGTAATTAAAGCTAATTGTGTTCGCTTGCGCATTTGCAGGGCGATCTTCTCTATAGTTGCCAATTATTTGCTCAACTTTTGCCTCATCAACAAATGAAAAGTCACTAAGAGCAATAAGTCCAACATCTGTTTTGTTGCCTGGTTTTGTTCTTAATACTAAGCTTCCCTTTCCTCCAACCATACGAGAATAAACATTTAGAAATCTTAGTAACGTACCTGCATCATTAAATGCTACGGACATTGTCCTCTCAGTATCCGACGAATTAGTGGATATGGAAACTGAATTATTTTGTGCAAATTGCGCCTGTAAAGAAACATTTTTTACTTCATCTTCTTGCAAATCTATTTTGAGGTTGAAATTGCTAGCAATAGTTTTATAAAAACCAATAGCTTGATTTAGACTGATATTAATTAATAAACGTCGACTATATTGCGTTGATCTAATGCCTCCTGCCGAAGGCCTATCCAGTGAAAAAGCTCTCTTTAATATAGGTTTTAGATCCATTCTTTTGCCATTAATAGTAAGTGAAAATCCATTTCTTATAGGTTTGATTGTAAGGCTTGCATTGTCATTGGAATTTAATCTAAAAGTTGGGAAATGAGCAGATTTAAGTCTACTATTCTCAATTAGCGCATTGCCTTTTATTAGCACATCAGCAAATTTAATGGAAGCATCCGATATAATAAATTGATTATTATCTTGGCGAATAATTGCTAGTAATTGCCCACCGATATTTTTTGCCTTGCTAAGACCAATGTCTGCAACATTAATGCTGGCATTTTTAAGGTCAGCTGTGAGTTGTAAAGATCCGCCCTCCAATATTTTAATACCCAGCCTTATTTTACCATTCATAAAGTCCGATAGATCAAAACCAAATTGCTTTAATTCACTTACGCTTAATTCATTTATTACTTGAATATCTGGAAATTCACCTAAAATTCCACTCAATTTGAATTGAGAGGGAAAGCCAGCAACATTCACATTACCATTTAGAGCATAGCCATTTTGATTAGCTGAGAACTTGAAATTCCCCTCCTCAACATTATAACCAGCGATAGGCGTTTTAACTTTAAAATTAGTAACATTACCATTGCCAGCATAATCTACATTATCTATTTCGTCTTTATCAAAGAGGATCGTTGCAACAATAGAGCTTTCTACATTGCCAACTAAATCATCAAGATCTAGAGGAAGTTCCTCTTCATTTAATATGTTTGGTAAATGAGTTCGTGAGAATTCTAATAATGAGGGAATTTCTCCTTTCACATCACCAGATAGCTCATAAACTAGGGAATTTCTTGTACCATTATCTAAAATGAATGAGCCATTTGAAATTTCAATTTGACCAGAATTAGTTTTAATTTCAGTTCTATTCATATTGAAGGTAACTATATTATCTCGTACCGATAAATTAACGTCCTCACTAAATTGAACTAATTCCATATTCTTTAGTGGAATTAGAGAAACATCTTTTGCTGTCATATTAATAGAAACAGAGTTTTTTGGAAGTTTTTCACTTTCGCCTTCGAAAGATATTGAGCCTGGTAGAAAATTAAATCTCATATTGCTGCTTTTTAGTTGTCCTGATTTTACATTTTTAACAAACCAATCACGAGCTTCGCCTGCAATAAAATAAGGCCATAGTCTTTTTAAATCATCAACTGATGCCCCCTCGCCTCCGACTTCAAAATCTACTCCCAAGCCTTCTTTTAGTATATCAATACGTCCCTTGGCTCGAAATTCCACACCAGGTTTGGTTAGTAATAAATAATCAATACCCGTTGCTCCATAAAGTGAAGCTGACCAGCCAACTAGCGACATTTTATCAAATGGTATTTGTGGAGCTAATAAATCATTAGGATATATAGATAATCTTTGTGCCTCAACTGACATCCGCATAGTTGGACCATATATTTCATCAACTCCTAAAATAAAATCGCCCTTAAAGCTTGCAGAACTATTGCCAATTCTAATATCTGTTTGCCTTATTGAATATTTAGCAGCATCTGGATCCCAATCAATAATGATTTTATCTGCCCTTAGCGGGAAATAATCCTCATCAATACGAATATTTGCATCTATATTATCAACCTCAAATATTGAATTAGTGACATTACCAGTTGTACCATCAAAATTTACATCTAAATCTAAATTTCCAGCGCCCTCAAGAGCAATAAAGCTTTTTGCATCGTCAAGAAAAGGCAATAGGGAGGCGAAATCTATATTAGTTATTTTTGCAAGCAATTTTATTGCACCATTATCAAGCTGACGATTAAAAGTACCAGTAGTTTTTCTGCCCGCTAGACTAATTGAAAACTCACCTACAACCTCGCCTTTTTCTTTTGTTCCTAAAATATCAATATTGATATTTGTGAACTGGCGCAAAAGACCATATACCGAATCGTGCATATCAAGGCTAGCATTGACAATTCGCAACCTAGATATTTTATTTGAAGCAACAAGTGATGCAAAGGTGCTTAAGCTCTCTTCAGCAGCTAGAAAATTATATATAGCAAGCTTATTATCTGTTCGTAATTCTAACTGCTCGCCAGATATTTTTGAATTTTCTAGATCTAATCCTTGTGGGGTTATTTTTACGCTTGGGTAAGAGTTTTCACCCTCTAAAATATAAATTGCAGCCTCATCTCCGCCTTCCTCAATAATCTCAAATTCTGCTAAACGTGGTCCTAAAAGATCTTGGATTATTTTTAGATGTGGCTGTACAAGTGAAATATTTAGGCTGGGTTGTCCGAATAAAGACTTGAGTGGAGAGAACCCAACATTAAGCGCTTTTAGTTCAATTTTTACAGCATTAATTTCATCTGTAATTATTGCTGGGCTAAATTGAATAGATGGTAATATGCCATTCTCAAGAGATAATGATATATCTCCCAACTCAACATTATAATCATTTGGAATTGCTCTGAGAGCTGCGTTTTGAATAGGATCGCGGATAAATTGCAACGAAATAGGAGAGAATAACAAGAATATATAAATAGCAAAAACAATAAATGCTAAAAAACCAAACACCCATAAGAAAAAACCAAACAAATATGAATGTTTACTTTTCTTAGGAGTGGTAATTTTAACTTTGTCTGATTTTTTATCTACTTTTGGCGCATTCACTTTGAAAAACCTAGTTGGTCAATATTTCTTTAATAACCATCAAATTATTTTGATATTTAATGGTCAGATTACATTACCCTTATACTACTTACTTTTAAGAAATAAATCTTTTTGAATTCTTAGTTTATTAACCATAATATTTTATAAATGATATAAGTAAATGCTTAGGAGTAAATTAGTTGCGAGTGGTTAAGCGTGAAGTGGCATTTGGGTATCAAAGAACCTTTTTACCATATGGAGAGCATAATAAATCTAGCAATAGAGTATTTTACATTGTCTTTTTTTTACTAGTTTTAACTAATGTTCTTACAATAATAACATTATTCTTTAGCCCAGATATTTCACGGCTTGTTAATTCGCAAAATTCAAAAACATTTGCAGCCTACGAAGATAGGATATCGCAATTAAGAGTAGAGGTTGATAGGCTTTATTCGCGGCAATATTCGCAAAGCGGTAGCTTGAACCTACAACTACTTGAACTAAAACAAAGACAAACAGAATTATCTGAAATTCGACCCTATATTGAGGCATTAGCACAAAAAGCTAATGATTTAGGTGTGCTTGTAGGGAACAGCGATATTAAATCACCAATAATAGTGCCAAGCCCAGCGCAAAACTTACCTATAGATAATATTGTAACTAGTTCTATTGGTGACCAAGAAAATATTAATCAACAACAGATCATCTCCTTAAATACATTAATAACGCAATTAACGAACGAAAGCCGTCAGGCATTAAAGTCCCTAACTGCAGTAGCAAATCAATCCTCTAATGAAATAATTACTGAATTAAAATCTATCGGATATGCATCTGATTTATCCTCCTTTGATAAGAATGCAGTTGGAGGGCCTTTTATACCAAACAATGAACATGAGGGTTCTTATGATTTATTAGATAGTGCTAATAAGTTAGTTAGCTCGCTAGATCGTTTGAAAAGGGCAAAAGATACTATTCAAACATTACCAGTTTTGATGCCTCTAAGTGGAAAATATAGGCTAAGCTCGCCTTTCGGAAGCAGAACGGATCCATTTGGCAGGCAAAAAGCATTTCATTCAGGCATGGATTTTGCGGCACCAAAAGGCAATATAGTTAGCAGTGCTGGCGCTGGTATCATAATTTATTCTGGTCGCAAAGGTACTTATGGCATTGTAGTTGAAGTAAAACATGCAAATGGACTTATTACACGTTATGCCCACCTTTCAGCTACACTTGTTAGGGTCGGGCAATCGATTAATTTAGGTGATACTATTGCAAAGGTTGGCTCAAGCGGGCGTAGTACTGGCCCTCATCTACATTTTGAAATAAGAAGAGCAGACAAAGCAATTAACCCTCAAAACTTCATGAATGTTGGCAACAAATTATCAAATTATATCTAATAACCAGTAATATTTGATGTTACTTCTCATGACTTGCGCCAACTCGCTCTGCTAGCGCTCCTTGCATAAATCTATCTAAATCGCCATCTAAAACATCTGATGGTGAGGTACTTTCAACTGAAGTCCTCAAGTCTTTTACTAATTGATAGGGTTGAAGCACATACGATCTTATTTGATGTCCCCAGCCAATTTCAGTTTTTGAACTTGCCTGCTCCATTGCTTCTTCTTCACGCTTTTGTAATTCTGCTTCATATAATCGCGCACGCAACATTGCCCAAGCGCTGGCTTTGTTTTTATGTTGAGAGCGATCATTTTGGCATTGCACAACAATTCCAGTTGCTAAATGAGTAATGCGCACCGCACTATCCGTAGTATTGACATGCTGACCACCAGCGCCAGAGGCTCGATAAGTATCAATTCGAACATCGCTTTCTGATACATCTATTTCAATAGTATCATCAACTACTGGATAGACCCAAACGCTAGAAAAACTAGTGTGGCGTTTTGATTGACTATCAAAGGGCGAGATTCTAACTAATCGATGTACTCCGCTTTCTGTCTTCAGCCAGCCATAGGCATTATGCCCCTTAATTAGAATTGTAACAGATTTTATTCCTGCCTCATCACCATAATGCACTTCAATATTTTCGACTTTCATTTTATTGCGCTCAGCCCAACGTGTGTACATGCGCAATAACATAGAAGCCCAATCTTGGCTTTCAGTGCCCCCTGCCCCAGAGTGAACCTCTAAATAACAATCATTTGCGTCCGCTTCACCACAAAGCAAAGTTTCAACCTGCATACGTGAAGTTTTATTTGATAATTCTTTTAAGGCAGCTTCTGCCTCTAAGATAACTTGTTCATCTTTTTCTTCTTCACCAAGCTCAATAAGACCAATATTATCTTCTAAAATAGTAGAAATATTGTTGATGTTATTTATTGCCGCTTCTAATTCTTGGCGTTGACGCATTAATATTTGAGCGCTCTTAGGATCGTCCCATAAATCAGAACTTTCGGCTTGCCTGTTAAAATCTTCTAAGCGATCTTTAGCATCTGCCCAGCCAACATGCTTTTTAAGCAAATTCAAAGCTTTACTTATTTCATCTGTTAATGTTTGGATTTCTACTCGCATGTGGTTTTCTTTTGGCTAGATTAAATAATTGAACAATAAAATATTTGTAGTGAAATATTTTATTGTCAGAAAAGCCCACCACGACCCTGATTTGCATCTCCTCCAGCCCCAGCTTCAATATTCAGAAACGCCTCTGAATCCACCCCAATAACTGAAGTAATATTATTTGGGCCTGTTCCGGGTTTAAAAGTTTCAAGAATAGCGGCAGAGCCAGCAATTGCCCGAATACCAGTTGCTGGATCAATCCAAGTTTGGTTCATTCCAGAAGGCATAATAAATGGTGTAGCTGGTTTGCCCTCTAATGCTGCGGCCATGAATTTAGTGAAAATTGGTGCGGCAAGCGTACCCCCTGTTGCAGAGCGTCCCATCGAGCGTGGATTGTCATAACCAACATAAACACCAACCGCAAGTTCTGGAGTGTAACCAACAAACCAAGCATCTGTATAATCGCTTGATGTACCTGTTTTTCCGGCAACTGGACGACCAAGTCTTTTTACATAAGTACCAGTTCCAGATTGCACACCTCCTTGCAACATAGATGTAATTTGATAGGCCGTCATCGGATCGAGTACTTGCTCACGATTATCAATGACAATTGGCTCTGCCTGATTATTCCACTCAGTTGCCACGCACCCTTCACATATTCTTTGATCATGGACATAAATGGTTTTGCCATATCTATCTTGAACTCTATCAATCAATGTAGGAACTATTTTTCTGCCGCCATTGCCAATGGTTGCAAATGCTGCTGTCATTTTCATGTTAGTGGTTTCACCAGACCCTAGCGCCATAGCTAATACGGGTAATAAATCATCATATATACCAAAAAGTCGAGCATATTCAGATACTAAAGGCATGCCAATATCTTTTGCTAAACGCACTGTCATAACGTTTCTTGAGCGCTCAATACCACGGCGTAAGGTTTGTGGTCCGTAAAAGCGTTCTGCATAATTCTCTGGCCTCCAAATTGTGCCATCTGAATTGATGATTTCTAGCGGCGCATCAAGTACAACAGAAGCAGGGGTATAACCATTATCAAGTGCGGCGGCATAAACTATTGGCTTAAAGGAAGAACCTGGTTGGCGAACCGCTTGTGTAGCTCGGTTGAATTCAGATTTTGCAAATGAAAATCCACCAACCATTGCCAAGACACGACCAGTGCGAGGATCTAACGCAACAAGTGCGCCATCAACTTCTGGCACTTGACGCAATACATAAGTATCAGGCTTATCTTTAATAGTTTCAACATAGACAACATCACCAACATTAAGAATATTTGAAAGAGATTTTTTAACCCATTTTGTTTCGGATCCTGATAAAATACCAACCACCCTCTCACTCGAAACTGAACCATTTACATTTTTATTTGGGCGAATGCCAATTTTTGCTTGATTAGTTTCCATCTCTAATATTACGGCGAGTGTCCATTCTGGTACATCGCTTAATGGTTCAATATCAGAAACAGCTATGCCCCAATCTTTAGAAATATCGATTGTAGCTTCTGGTTCACGGAATTCCCGCTTTTGATCAAAATCAATAAGCCCATCCATTAACGCTCTGCGCGCCAATAATTGTAGTCTGGGATCAAGAGTAGTCCTAACGCTCAAACCTCCTCCATAGAGTTGATCTTCTCCATAAAGTTTTGCAAGCTCTCTACGAACTTCTTCAGTGAAATATTCAGACGAAAACTCTCTTGAGCCTGCTGCACGAGGCACAACATTAAGATCATCCTTTTTAGCGATTTCTGCTTGTTCAGTAGTTATGTAATTATTATCAGCCATACGACTAATTACCCAGTTACGACGTTCAATCGCAGCTTTTGGATTTCTAAATGGCTGGTAGTTACTAGGAGCTTTTGGAACACCTGCAAGATAGGCAATTTCAGAAATTGATAATTCATAAAGAGCCTTATCAAAATAATTCAAAGAAGCCGCCGCGATACCATAAGAATTAAAACCAAAGAAAATTTCATTCAAATATAGTTCAATAATTTTATCTTTTGTAAAAGTATCCTCTATTCGCAATGCTAAGATAGCCTCTCTAATTGTGCGATCCCATGTTTGCTCATTAGTTAAAAGGAAATTTTTTGCAACCTGTTGAGTAATTGTAGAAGCCCCGACAAGACGTGCGTTACCGCCCTCAAGCCGATCCAAAACATTATCTCTTACCGCTCGAATAATACCATCAATAGCAATACCGCCGTGAAGATAAAAATTCTTATCCTCAGCTGATAAAAAAGCTTGAATGACCAAAGCAGGTACAGTTTCAATGGGCTGAAATAGTCGTCTTTCGCGTGCATACTCTGCCAGCAGCGCACCATTAGCTGCGTGTACGCGTGTTGTTATTGGGGGTTGATAGTTCGCAAGTGCTTCATGATCTGGCAAATCCTTTGAGATATTTGCCACAAATAATATTACTGCACCTAAAACTATAATGCCAATGAACAAACCAAAGCCAAATAGCCAGCCAAGCAATCGAAACATTTATTTCTTACCTTTTTATTTTAACCTTAAACTAAATCATTATTAATAATTAGCATAAACTGAAAGATTGCGACATTACTTTGTTTCATCAAAATATACTGCAATACCACGAGCGATAGAATTAGCAACTCTCTCATTCCACTCACTAGTTGTTAAGTTCTCTACATCTTTCATATTAGAAAGAAAACCCAATTCTACAAGAATTGATGGTATATCTGGGGATTGCAATACAAAGAAATCTGCTTTTCTTACTGGGAAACGTCGCAACCGCACACTAGGCTTGAGTTGGCTAACAATTATAGAGGCTACTCTAAAAGCCTGTTTTCGCATTTGCCGGCGCATTAAATCTACAAGGATTGAAACTGCTTGATCATCAGTATTTGGAGGCGTTAGTCCTGCAATTATATCTACCCTATTTTCATTTTCTGCTAATATTTTATCTAAAACATCCGTATCCGTTGCATCTTCATCAACAGTATATATGCTAGTGCCCCCTACATCTATTTGATCAAACGAATCTGCATGGATTGAAATAAACAAATCCGCTTTGTTTGCTCGAGCCAAATCGACCCGCTCTTGAAGTGAAATAAAGCTATCATTTGTTCTAGTAAGTGCTACCTCAAAACTACCAGATTGGATTAGCAGTTTTTGCAATAAAAGTGCAAAATTTAGAACAATGTCCTTTTCTTTATTACCGCCTGCTCCTTGTGCCCCCGAATCAACTCCTCCATGTCCGGGATCAATAATAATTAATGGCCTTGAAGTTATTTGAGAATTTAATGTACCCGGTGCGTTTGAATTATCACCTAATTCAATATCATTCTTTGATTGATTTTGTGAATAAGCAATGTCCTGTGCAACATTTGCTAAAAACCTATCTTCATTTGCTGGAATTATATCTACAACTAATCTTGCAGGCTGATTATCAAATGGGTCTAAAATATAGGCTTGCTGTACTTGCGCAAATTCAGACAAAACCAACCAAGTCCTAATTCGATTATCATTTGTTGTTTCAAAGCTTATAGAAGTTATTAGACCTCCAGCTGGCGGCGAGATTTTATTTGTAAATTTGTCATCAGTTGCTTTCACATCGATAGCAATTCGCATTGGTTCACTAAATGATGTAATAGCGAATAAAGTTTTTGCACTTAAATCTAGTACAAGACGAGCTCTTTGTTCCGTAGATGATATTCTAGCCTCTATAAGAGACGGAAGATTTTCACCATTCTCAGTTTGCTCAGTTTGTTGAGCGCTTAACGAAGAGCTCATTAGCAGAAAAACTGTGATAATCAGTACTATAAATTTTTTTATATATTCCATTAAATACAACCAAATACAAACATTTCATATAATGATATCAGGTATTATGATTCGAATAGCTTAACAAATTTGATTTTTTAAAATTAACTAACAATCTTATGTAATTGCACTGTTAGACCAATAATACAAAATGAAAAACACTATAAACTAGATTTATCTTGCCAAGCGTTGCGAACATGCCTACATGCTAGAAGATAGGTAAGAGTAAACTCGTCTTTGTGCATTTTGATAAAATATCAAGCCTTGCGCAAGTTAGAGACAGAATTGGCTATATGGAAATTATCCATATATAAACGCCAGATTTTGAAATATATTTACCTTTGAAAAGTTTTTGATCCTTTAACGGACTGAGTGACTTAGTTTTTAGCGGCACAGCGCCTACAGAAAATAAGTCAAGGAAATAGGATTTACTTATGAATATAGGAGGAAATTTACGTAGTTTATGGAATGTTTTTCATTTTAGCTTTTTTTGTAAATTTTTATCCTTTTCCAACCCATTCGCTGGCGTTGTTAATATTAACGCCAAACTAAAAAATCATTTAGCCTCGCTTGGAGCTAATTTGCTACGATTTACATTTGCTGGAGATAATTTTTCCAAAGAACAAAATGTTTGCATTGTTAGGCAAGTTTTAGAATCAAGTAGGCATTTAAGCTCGCAAGGATATTTACGCCTTCAAGAGCATGGAGAATTATATTATTATGGCTACAAAGAGAATGTTGGTGGACGCTACTCACCAAGAAGAAACACGTATTGTTGTAACTGGAGGTAATCAACTTGAAGAATTTGATTTTGAATCTGCCTCAAAAGTCCAACTAAGAGGCAATATATATTTAGCAAAAGTAACAAGGGTAGAGCCTTCGTTACAAGCTTGTTTTGTTGATTATGGCGGCAACCGTCATGGTTTTTTGGCCTTTTCAGAAATTCACCCAGATTATTATCAAATTCCTGTTGCTGATAAGGAAGCATTGCTTGCTGCTGAAAAGCAACAAGCGTTAGAAGCTGAGCAAGAGAATCAAGAGAATATTGAAGAACTTGAGGAAAATGAGAATGGTGAAGCGACACAAGGTGATGCTCCTGATGATGAAACATCTAAAAATGGTGAGATAGATGAGCAAGAGGGCCAAGAAGAAGATCAAGAGGACAATGATCAAACAGTAGATCAATTAGGTGGTGATGATGCGCTAGAAGAAGAAGTTGAGCGCAAAAAACCTCGCATTAAACGTTATAAAATTCAAGAAGTTATCAAACGTCGTCAAGTAATGTTAGTGCAGGTGGTAAAAGAAGAAAGAGGAAATAAGGGCGCAGCTCTTACTTCATATCTTTCGCTTGCAGGTCGATATTCAGTTCTAATGCCAAACACTGCACGTGGTGGCGGAATTTCACGCAAAATTACTAATTCGTCAGATCGTAAACGCCTTAAAGAAATTGCTGGCTCTTTAGCCGTTCCAGAAGGAATGGGCGTGATTTTACGTACAGCTGGCGCATCAAGAACTAAAGCTGAAGTAAAGCGGGATTTTGAATATTTAATGCGTCTTTGGGAAAGCGTAAGATCTTTAACTTTAACCTCAACTGCTCCTTGTTTAGTATATGAAGAAGGATCGCTGATTAAACGTACTATTCGAGATCTTTATTCAAAAGAAATTGATGAGTTGCTGGTTTCTGGTGAGGAAGCTCATATTGAGGCAAAAGAATTTATGGAAATGATTATGCCTAGCCACGTAAAGAAGGTACGTCTTTATAGAGGTGATAAGCCCATATTTTCTAAATATAATGTAGAAGTACAACTAGATTCTATGTTTTCTCCGCAAGTCACTCTGCCCTCTGGAGGTTATATTGTAATTAACCCAACTGAGGCTCTTGTCTCAATAGATGTTAATTCAGGTAAAGCCACTAAAGAGAGAAATATTGAGGCAACAGCCTTGCAGACTAACCTTGAGGCAGCACACGAAATTGCAAGGCAATTACGCCTTAGAGATATGGCAGGACTAGTTGTTATTGATTTTATCGACATGATGGATAAGCGCTCTATTAGAAATGTCGAAAATAAAATGAAAGAATCACTGCGCAATGATAGGGCGAGAATTCAAATTGGGCGAATAAGCCTATTTGGATTGCTTGAAATGTCACGTCAGCGTATGAGATTTGGGGTTCTTGAAAGCTCAACTAATGTTTGTCCTACATGTGCGGGCGCTGGCATAGTTCGCTCGGTTGAAAGCCTAGCACTTATGATTGTGCGAGCGATTGAAGATTATGTGCAAAGAAAACCTAACAATTCTATTAATGTTAACGTGCCAACTGATGTTGCAAATTTCATATTAAATGCAAAACGAGAGGCGCTTAGCTCTTTAGAAAAAAAGAATAATATTTCTATTTCAGTTCTTGCAGATATTGCAATGGTGGGGAATAATTTTGAAATATCAAAGGGTGAAAAACGCCAAGTTGCCCCTCAAGCAGTTTCCCATATTAAAGTTGATAGTGCTGATATAGAGAAAATAGAAATTGAAGAAGGCGAAGAAGATGTCGCTAGCAATGAAAAGCGCCCTCCCCGCAAACGTAAGCGTCGAGGATCTAGAAGGCCACATGAAAATCATGCCAATCAAGAAAATCATGCCAAGCAAGAGAATAATGCTAAGCAAGAGAATTCCGGTAAGCAAGAAAATCAAGATAAGCCAGAGGTCGATAATAAAACTAATAATGACAATGCTTCAGTAAGCGAAAGCACCACAACACCACAGGCTAGTGAAAATGCGGACGAACCACGTAAACCTCGTCGGCGTGGTAGGCGTGGTGGGCGGCGCAATAACCAAACCTCAAATGAACATTCATCTGCTGAAAATAAACAAAGTGCCAAACAAAACGATAAGGCAAACACTAAGCCAGATGCCACTCTAAGCGATAAGCCAAGTGATAAGGCAAGTGATAATTCTAGCCAAGAACAAGCAGTTTCAAGTGCAAAGTCTGAGCCAGCGAATGTTTCAAAAAATAAGGAAACGAAGACAAGCAAAGCAAAAGTGAGCAAGCCAAAACCTAGCAAAGCAAAACCTAGCAAACAAAGCCAAAAACCTAGCAAACATAGCAATGTAGAGGAAACTCAAAAAGATACGCCCTCAAAGAGCAAGGCTAAAAGTAAACCCCCTACTAAAGTAGAAGATAAAAAGAAAACAAAGCCAGTTAAAAGCAAAACAAAGCCTAATGCTGAAGAAATTGTTGTAACATCTTCTAAAAGCAAAGAAAAAGCAGAAGATAAGCAACCTAAAAAAGGCGGCTGGTGGCAACGTAATATCTTTGGTTAAAATAAAAGTATAATTTATTTATGGTCGGGTTAAATATCCGGCCATTTTTTTAATCGCAATTTCAATATCGCTTTGTTTTCCAGCAAATGAAATGCGTACATATTTTTTGCCATTTGCTCTATCAAAATCTTCACCCGGAGTGAGAGCAACACCAATATCGAAAAGCATTTCCTTACAAAAAACCAGAGTGTCATTGGTAAAAGCAGAAAAATCAACATAGATATAAAAAGCACCTTGAGCTGGTTTAATAGCTCTTAGCCCCATTTCATTAAGGCCCTTTATTAAAATATCTCTATTGCGCAAATATTGTGCTTTTTGCAAATCACAATGCTCAAGGTCGCCAAGTGCAATAATCGCTGCTTGTTGGCTTAGGGTTGGAGCTGAAATATACATATTTTGTTGTAACATTTCAGCTTTTTTAACTAAGCATTTGGGCATAATCAACCAACCAACTCTATAGCCAGTCATGCAAAAATATTTTGAGAAACTATTTACAATAATAGC
>JAJRPR010000033.1 GCA_024280655.1 Alphaproteobacteria bacterium
AGTTTCTTGTGGGTTTGGCGCTTCTTCGTCAATAGTAGGTGCTTTTATGTCATCAAGAACACCAGTTTTTAGAGTATTTTGAGGTTCGAGTTCAACTTCATATTCATTAGACATTGCTGGAGGCATTGCAGATTGAGCAACATCTGGTAGAGGAAAATCATCTGGATAATAATTTTCTTCCTTTGTTTCAGTTTTTGCATCATTTGCAGACTCAACTTCATTTGCAGACTTGGCCTCATTAATCACTTCGTCGATTGAATTAGGTGCGACATCATCAAGATTGTTGGTGTCTTGTGTTGACAGATTAGAAATATAATCGTCTGGCTCTGGCTCTGGCTCTGGCTCTGGCTCTGGCTCTGGCATCGCATCTTCTATTGTTTGCTCTTGATTATCAATATCGCTGTTTTCAATATCATTTGGCTCATCAGTCACATTTTCAGCCTGCTCGGCATCAATATCTGGCGATATTTCCTGAGCCTCATCAGTTTTTGTTGCTAATTCTGTAGCTTGAGAAACCCAGTTCTCACGATCAATCCGCCCCTTAAAAAGCAATTCCTCATCAACTTTAAGAATTTCTTTTTCGCTAAAGGCAGCTATTTGAGAAAATTTTGTTATATTCAACTTATTGAGTTTTTTCTCAATAACGGGCCCAATGCCAGAAATTATCTTGAGGTCATCTGTTTCGCCATCCTGTGCAACAAATAGGATTTCTTTTGCTATCTCTTGTTGTTGTTGCTCAACAAGTTTAATTTCTTCATCTGTTTCATCTTCAAGTGGAGGTAAATTAGCATGTTCGCTTAAATCCGCATTTAGCGCATTTTCTGCTTCTTCTTGTTCTTTTTTAGCTAATAATTCTGCTTCTTTTCTAGCTAATAATTCTTCTTGGCGCTTGTTCTCTTCTTCTTCCTTTTGAGCTAACAGTTGCGCTTCGCGCTTTTCTTGTTCAAGCTTAATAGCTTCTTTCCGCTCATCTTCTTCTTTTAGCTTTGCAAGTAATATTTCTGTTGCGTCTTGCTCTACTTCACGTATGCAATCTTCAAGTTCCAGCCGATGTTTGGTTATTTCTTTTGCAGGTAATGCTGGCTCGATTGAACGTAATTGCCCAACTAGGGCAGAGCGTGCTTTTTCATAAACTTTTCGCCTAGCATTACCATTATTTTCTGGTAGCGCCCCAATCGCTTTGCTTAAAAGCCCTTTATAATCAGCCATATTTTAACCTAATAATCTTTCTTAAAAATTCACTATAGTATAAAAATTCTAATCTTGAAATGGGTCATGCACAAGAATTGTGTCTTCACGCTCAGGACTTGTGGAAAGCATAGCAACTGGCGCTCCAATAAGCTCCTCAATATGTCGGACATACTTAACAGCGCTTGCTGGTAATTGCGCCCATGTGCGTGCCCCTCTTGTTGTATCACTCCAGCCATCAAGCGTTTCATAAATAGGCTTAACATCTTGTTGCGCCCCCATTGAGGCCGGGAAATAGTCAATCTTCTTGCCATTTAACTCATAACCAACACAAATTTTAATTTCTTTCATACCATCAAGCACATCTAATTTAGTTAATGCAATACCATTTATGCCAGAAGTTTTAATCATTTGGCGCACCAAAACCGCATCAAACCAGCCGCAACGCCGCTTGCGACCCGTAACCACGCCAAATTCATGCCCCTTTTCACCCAAAAATTGCCCAATTTCATTATTCTGCTCGGTTGGAAAAGGCCCTTCGCCAACTCTTGTTGTGTAGGCTTTAGTTATGCCAAGCACATAATCTATTGCACCCGGCCCCATGCCAGAGCCAGTTGCTGCTTGCCCTGAAACTGTATTTGAAGAAGTAACAAATGGATAAGTGCCATGATCATTATCTAACAGTGCCCCTTGCGCCCCTTCAAATAAAATTCTAGCGCCATTTCGCCTCTTTTCATCAAGCAATCGCCAAACCTGACCCATATAGGGCAAAATCCTATCTGCAACTTGCATTAATTCATCAACAATTACCTGTGTCTTTATTTCACTTAGCCCTAAACCACGTCGCAAGGCATTATGATGCGTTAAAAGCCGCTCAACTTTAATCTTTAATGTGTCTGGTTCTGCTAAATCCATTACTCTTATGGCACGTCTGCCAACTTTATCTTCATAGGCGGGGCCGATGCCACGTTTTGTAGTGCCAATTTTTAGGCCAGTATTTGAGCCCTCTCTAATAGCATCTAATTCTTGATGCACCGAAAGAATAAGCGAAGCATTTTCAGCTACCATCAAAACTTCAGGTGTGATATTCACTCCTTGTGCGCTTAATTTTTCTATTTCAGCGACAAAATGATGCGGGTCAACCACCACGCCATTGCCAATTACTGATAATTTACCACGCACCAACCCTGACGGAAGCAATGATAATTTATAGACCTTGCCATCAATCACCAAAGTATGACCAGCATTATGGCCACCTTGAAAGCGCACCACCACATCAGCACGATTGCTAAGCCAATCAACTATTTTACCTTTACCCTCATCGCCCCATTGTGAGCCGACAACTACAACATTTGCCATTTTTTATATTCCTATGTTTTATTCTTGTCGTCTTCTTTATACTTGTCGCCGTTGGTCGCTACATTCTTTCTTCGTTCACGCCACGCAGGCTGCCCGACCCCGGCACCCCCGCCGTTTATTCTTTTCCAATTTATATCTCGTTAGGTTGCTTCTTTTATTCTTGTTGTCGTTGGTCGCCTTGCTCTTCGCCCAAATATTCCCGCCAGTATTGATAGTTTGCAAAATTAAATAGTTTGCAAATTGATTTAGCTCCCCTATAGCAAGAAGAATAAAAATGACAAAGCAAGAACTACAATGAAAAACACCAATACACCAAAATATGGCAAATTAAGTACAAATATTTCACAAGCCTACCTATTATTGATCATTGCACCGCTAATATGGGGTGGAAATCTTGTTGCTGGTAAATTAGCTGTTGATCAGGTTGATCCAAATATCTTGTTACTCGGACGTTGGTTTGGTGCTTCTTTAATTCTTCTTATTATCGGTTCAAAATATCTAAAAACTGACTGGCAAAAAATAAAGCCACGTCTTGCCATTCTAATTCTTTATGGAGTTTTGGGTTTTGCAGGTTTTAATTTACTTATGTATAATTCAGCCTATTTCACTTCAGGGCTAAATATGTCTATTGAGCAAGCGTCTATTCCTGTCTTGGTTTTGCTTGGTAATTTTTTGATTTTTAAGGTGCGTGCCAGACCATTGCAAATTATTGGTCTCGTTTTGACAGTCATTGGAGTAATGTTTGTTGCTAGCGCTGGGGATTTGAGAAAAATATTAGCGCTTGAGATGAATATTGGTGATGTAATGGTTTTAGGTGCTTGTTTTTTATATGCGGCCTATTCACTCACATTAAAATATAAGCCAAAAATTCATTGGCTAAGTTTTATGTTAGTTACATCGCTTGCAGCTTTTGGTGCGTCATTTATTTATCAAATAATTATTGAAGCAGGGTTTGATAATATTATTTTAGAAATTCCTAAAATTACTTTGCTTGGCTGGGGGACAATTTTTTATGTGATGATTTTCCCATCAATATTGGCGCAAATTTTTTATGCTCGAGGAGTGGAATTTATCGGGCCGAACCGTGCGTCAATTTTCATAAATCTTTTGCCAGTTTTTGGCACAATATTATCAATAATTATTCTTGGTGAGAAATTTGAAAACTATCATTTGATAGCTTCAATATTAGTAATTTTAGGGATTGTTTTAGCAGAATACTCTGTTCGCAAAAAACAATAAAAAACCCGACTTAAAAAGCCGGGTTTTTTATAATTATATGGTAGCAAACTTAATATTTGCGCTTTGCAGGAGCAGCTGTATCTAGGCCACCTTCGTGCTGAATGCGCTTGCGAGCTAATTTACGTGCGCGGCGAATTGCTTCTGCCTTTTGGCGCGCTCTTTTTTCAGATGGCTTTTCGTAATGATTACGTAATTTCATTTCACGAAATACGCCTTCACGTTGTAATTTCTTTTTAAGAGCTCTTAACGCTTGATCAACATTATTATCACGTACACTTACTTGCAAAAGTCCATCACCTTTTCAAAATTTAATGAACTGGCATATTACCGAGTTGATATGAATAAAAGGTCAAAGAAAACCCCCATCAACCAGCTATGCTAGTTCTGTTGTTCGGCTCACTAGCAAACAATAGGGTGCTTGTCCAGCATTTGTGGACTATATTAGTGTTATTTTGCCAGTTTATTCGCTTAAAAAGCTAATATGGTTCAAATGACCCATTTTTCGCCCCTCACGCACTTGTTTTTTGCCATAAAAATCTGGGCGAGTGCCAGATTGCAAATCTTTGTGCGCATCTATTATTTCATCACCGATCAAGTTTTCCATTGTGACATTTGCTAGGCGAGTTGGATCTCCAAGCGGCCAATTAGCAATGGCACGAATATGTTGCTCAAATTGATTTGTGAGGCACACCGCTTGTGTGAAATGGCCAGAATTATGCACCCGTGGGGCAATTTCATTTACAATTAATTTTGCATAAGGCTCATTTGGTACGACAAAAAATTCTATCCCCAGCACCCCAATATAATCAAGAGATCCAATTATTTCGTGGGCAATACGGGAGGCACGCTTTCTTGTTATATTATCAATATTTGCTGGTACTGTGCTCGTTTTAAGAATGTGATTTTCATGTATATTTTCACTGGCATCATAATCACGAACTTGGCCACGCCTAGTGCGAGCAACTATGATAGATATTTCTCTCTCAAAAGAAATAAATTTTTCAGCAATAAGTGTTGAGCCTTTAAGCTCATTAAAAGCTTGTTCTATTTGTTGTGTAGTTTTAATTATTCTTTGTCCCTTACCATCATATCCCATGCGTGTGGTTTTTAGCACAATGGGTAAAGTTATTTCTTTAATAGCATTTTCTAAATCGCTTAAAGTTTCAACCTTCATATATTGCGCTACTGCAATATCATTGCTGGCTAAAAATAATTTTTCTTTTAATCTGTCTTGAGCAATTTCTAAAATTCTAGATGATGGGGCAACTGGTTTTGTTTTTTCAAGAAATTTGAGCGATTGTGTGGGTAGGTTTTCAAATTCATAAGTAATTATATCAACTAAACTTGCAAATTCAGTTAGTTTTTTTTCATCATCATAATCTGCAATAAATTTAAGTGGAGTAACATCAAAAGCGGGGCTATCTGGGTCGGGACAATATATTGCTACTTTGAAGCCAAGTTGTAGCGCACTTAGAGCTAGCATTTTTCCTAATTGCCCACCGCCAACAATACCAATTATTGCGCCTTGTTCTAATATTGCACTCTGCTCTTGCATTTTCTTTTCCTGATTATTCATCAACTGGAAAATCTGCAATCGAATTAGTTTGCTTCTCTCTAAATATTGTTAGGCTTTCTTCTATTTCACTATTATTAAGTGAAAGCACAGAGGCTGCCAAAAGTGCCGCATTTTTTGCACCAGCCTCACCAATAGCAAGAGTTCCAACAGGAATGCCTGCTGGCATTTGCACTATTGAAAGCAGGCTATCTTTGCCGCTTAGGGCATGTGATTGTATTGGAACACCAAATACTGGCAATGAAGTAAGAGAAGCTACCATTCCGGGTAAGTGTGCTGCTCCGCCAGCACCAGCAATTATTACCTTAAAGCCTTCTTCTCGTGCCAAACTGGCAAATTGATAAAGACGTTGCGGGGTTCTATGTGCTGAAATAATGCGAGCCTCATAGTCAATATTTAATTCATCAAGAATATTGGCGCTTTCACGCATGGTTGACCAGTCGGATTGTGATCCCATAATTATAGCAATAGGAGGTGATGTGAACATTTGTTATTTCCAAAAAAGTATAGAAGGCTCTTCAAAAGTATAGTGAATAACTCCCCAGCATGATTGATGCAAGATGTCATTCGGAGCGCAAGCGAAGAATCTTATGATACAGATAAGATGCTTCGCTTGCGCTAAGCATGACAACAGAGATGGAGCATTGTCCATCTATTTCTTGCCAAGTTTCTATCCTAAAATGCAAAAAGGTGCAAGTTATGCGATAATTTCAGGTAAAATAATTTTTTCAATTTCGATAATTTTATCTTTAACTGCTAATTTGCGTTTTTTCATGCGCTGAACGAGCATTTTATCTGCGCAATGTGAATTAATAATTAGATTAATCGATTCTTTTAGGTCGGTATGTTCTTGGCGTTTAGTGGCTAATTCAAGCCCTAACTTTGCTTTTTGAATTTTTGTAAGTGGTAACATGGGTCACTGCTTTATTAAATTATATAGTAATATTGCACATTTTTCCTCACTTTGCACGAAATAACAAAAAGTTTTTATTTTTCTATCGACATTGGGCTATTTTTTTGAGAGCATATAATTGTTTTAAACAAAGGAGATATAATGAGTGTACAAAGCCATATTGTTGCATTACAGCAACGTCACCTTGAGCTTGAAGAAAAACTACAAGCGGAACTTACCCATCTATCTGCAGATGAGCAGGTAATTAGTGAATTAAAACGAAAAAAACTTGAAATTAAAGATGAATTAGCAAAGCTAAAAACTAAAGCTGCCTAATTTTATATCTTAAAAAGGTCGCAAACTTATTGCGGCCTTTCATTAATCGCTCTTTTGCATTAATCTCTATCTTTTATGGATTTTAGATTAGCAAATACTGATTCGGCATCAATCACATCTTCATCAGAATTTGCCTTTGTTTCAGTTTCACCAAATTCAGAATTTTGACCAATATTCATAATGTCTTCAAGCGTATGAGCAGATTTTGATAGGGCTTCTTCAGCTGAAAGCAACATTGTGCCGCCCATTGCATCTTCTTCATCAGGAGAAATTCCAGATGATTTTCTTACTTCCATATCAAGATCAATTTGTGAGCAAAGTCCAAGCGTTACTGGATCTAGCATATTAAGATTGGCGCTATTCCAATGAGTGCCTTCACGCACTGCCGCAATAGTAGTTTTTGTTGTACCAACAAGCCTAATTATCGCTGCATCTTTAAGTTCTGGGTGGTTGCGAACTATCCATTTTATTGCACCTGGTCGCTCGTTGCGCCGAGAAATAGGGGTATATCTTGGCCCTTTTTTACGCCTAGTTGGGATTAAAACTTTTGGCTCTGATATTTTCATTTTATATGAAGTATCATCCTGTGCTTTTGCAATTTCACCACGAGTTAGCTGGCCATTATTAATAGGACTAACTCCCATAACGCCGCCAGATACATCGCCATCGGCAATGCCTTGTACCTCAAGTAAATGCAAAGAGCAAAAATCTGCTACCTGCTCAAAAGTAAGTGCAGTATTATCAATTAGCCATACGGCGGTTGCTTTGGGCATTAAAAGTGTCGTTGCCATTTTTTTCTCTTTCTTTCAAGCGAATTAGATATAAATCCCTAAAAGATTAAAACATCAAAATTCGCATAAATATTAGTTTGGAGCGTTTCGATATTCTTCGAAGCGCACCACCTCGTAAAAATAATGAGGGGGAATTAGCTATCTATATAAACCTATTTTAAGATTTTGCAATAGAATTAAATCTACTGCACTTTAATGCACATTACTTTATTTACATAGGCTAGTTCCGCTTAAAACAGCACTAAGTTTTTATTTGCAACCGCCTCATCAAGAAAAATATTTTATCCTCCTCATTCATTAGACAGCTATTATATGTTTATCTTAAACGAATAGAGAGTAGACATGAACGATAGAGAAAAAAATCCTGCTAGGTGTGAGAAGTTACGTGAAAATGAGCGTGACTTGGTAATACCCCCAATATTTAATAGCATTTATAAGTAGAATTTTCTTATAGTTAAGCGAAGGAGATTTTATATGAAGCGCTCGAGATATTCTGACAGCCAA
>JAJRPR010000034.1 GCA_024280655.1 Alphaproteobacteria bacterium
ATATTAGTAATTGCCTTATTCACCCCATCATAATTACAAGTAATCGTGCCGGCACCAACATTTGCGCCCTCACCAACTATTGCATCACCAATATAACTTAAATGATTGAGTTTTGCCCCTTTAGCAATTTTTGCCTTTTTAACTTCAACGAAATTCCCAACCTTAGTATTTTCGCTAAGTTCAACCCCCGGACGAAGGCGAGCAAACGGCCCAATAATGGCATTTTCACCAATTACTGCCCCCTCAAAATGCGAGAAGCCTTTAATCATAGCACCGCTTTTTATTGAAACATTTGTGCCAATAATTACGTTTGGCTCAATAATCACGTCTGGCTCTATTGTTGTATCATAAGAAAAATAAGTGCTATTTGCGCCTAATAGAGTTACACCAGAGCGCATAAAATTTTGGCACAATCTATTTTGATAAAGCTGTTCTGCATAGGATAATTGCAAGCGATCATTCACACCAATAACATCATCACTTGGCGCAATGGCATAAGTTACTTTATAGCCAGCTTTATTTGCCAAAGGTACTAAATCACCAAGATAATATTCGCTTTGCACATTATCATCACTTACTTGCATAATGGTTTTTTGAAACACTTCGGCCCTAAAACCAAGAATACATGCATTACAAAGCCCAATTTCACGTTGCTCAGGGCTAGCGTCCTTATGCTCCACAATATCAAGCAGCTTTTCACCATCTGTAATAAAACGCCCATATCCTGTGGCGCTTTGTGGCTCAAAGCCCAAAATTGCAGCGTCCCAACCTTTATCTAGTCTATCAATTATTATCTCAAAATTTTCAGCCCTTAAGAGCGGATGATCACCATAAGTTACCAGCACATAACCCGTTGCTTTTTCCCATAAGGGCTTAGCCATTTGTGCAGCGTGCGCTGTGCCTTTACGCTCATTTTGCGTAAATATCTGCGCTTTTGGGGAGAATGATTTTATAAACTCACTTAAAAGCTTATTATCGGGATTAGTTATAACGCCTAATTCATTTTTCCCAACATTGTTGGTAGCATTAAGCACATGCCCAATGATGGGTAATCCTGCAACTTTGTGCAATAGTTTTGGGGTAGTGGACTTCATACGAGTCCCCTCCCCAGCCGCTAAAATAATAATCGTTAAATCTGTCATATTGGTTTAGTAAAGATATTCTTTTAAAGTTTCAATAAATTATATGTTTAATTTACGCACCGATGCTAAAGTTCAATAAATAATGATTCGTAACTACGAGATAAAATTGCCAAAAGATAAGCAACAGACAAAACATAAAGATCAAATTAGGCAAAGTGATGTTACCTTTTGGGGCTCTGCTGCTCTTATCAGTGGTGCTTTAGCTATTTTGGGCGCTAACCTGCCTTCCCTATTGCCAGCTGAATTTATTACAGGGCTGCAATCCACTCGTCTTGATGGTGGCAACCTAAACCAATTACGTAACCAAGTAGCGCAATTAAAAACTGAAAGCATTATTTTAAGAAATAGCTATGCGCAACTTTCTTCACAAATGACATTAGCGGAACAAGGACGAGGCCAAGTTACACAACGTGTTGGCGCACTCGAAAGCTCTATCCCAGTAATTTTGCAAGCAGTGCCACCCGGCGTAGGGATTGATAGTTCAATTTCAACAGCATCGATAGGTAATGGCGATAGCGAAACATATTTAGTGGACGGCGGCTCTGTAACTATTAAAAATTCCTCTCTTGACCCTTCAAATAAATCAGAGCCAACCTTACAGCAATTCGAAATGCCAGCAGCTCTTAATCAAAGCTCTATTGACCAAAGCGTTTCTGAAAATGAAAAAAAACCTGAAATGGTTTCTAGCTCAGAATTTGGAATAGCCATTGGTAATAAAACAACTCAAACCGATGCGTTTATTGCGTGGCAAGAGGTTGAGAAAAAAGTAGGGACATTATTAATCGGACTAGAGCCTATCCTCTCTAGTAACAATGGCGCTACAGAGCAAAACCTAATCGCCGGCCCTGTTAATTCCTATGCAGAGGCAGAGCAATTATGCACCAGATTAGTTCGTGTTGGCATTGCTTGTTTGCCTGTTCCTTATGCGGGAGAAAAAATGCCTGAATGATTTTGGGCAATCATTTATTTTATTCTCAAAATTCATTCTGATTTTGCCTGAATAATTGCTTTTTGTTTTCTCTCTTTTGCTAATGTGCTTAGACCAAAATCATCAAAAATAGCATATATAGATGGCAAAACAAACAATACCATTAGCCCAGAAAATAACAGGCCAAATGCTAGGCTGGTAACTAATGGGATCAATATTTGTGCTTGCAGACTGGTTTCTGTTAGAATTGGAAGTAGGCCTGCGATGGTTGTGCTTGAGGTTAAAAATATTGCCCTAAAACGCGCTCTTGCAGCAAGTCCTGCGGCAATGGCTACAGTTTGTGCTTCGCCATGTTCACGTTTAACAAAATCTACTAGCAAAATCGAATTGTTCACCACTACTCCAGCCAGCGCTGCAAAACCAAGAAGTGAGGGCATTGAAAAATCTAAGCCCATTATCATGTGGCCAAAAATCGTTCCTGATAAAGAAAGTGGGATTATTAACATCACGACTATTGGCTCCAAATATGAGCGAAACAGGAAACTAAGTAATAAAAACACGCCGACAAGACCAATAGCAAAGCCTTTTAGCATAGATTTTTGGGTTTTTTGTGCTTCAGCACGCTGCCCTTCAACGTCCAATGAGATGCTAGGATAACGCTTGAGAAGTTCTGGAGTGAAGCGGTTTAATGTATCGCTTACAATAGCTGCGGCGTTAGCAATGCTAGTATCTATTGTTCCTTGCAATGTTACAGTGCGCAGTCCGTCTTCACGATTTATTCGGCTGAAACCTTGCACAATATCAATATCAGTTACCACGCTTAGCGGAACATGACTGCCATCTAGGCGGATAATGAAAAAATTATCAAATTGTGCTAAAGAGCTACGGCTCTCATCATCTAAAATTGCAGTAACCTCCAATAGCTGCCCTCGCACCTGCATTTCGCTAACCGTTGTGCCAAAATAAGCGGAGCGTAGCTGATCTGCAATCATTGCGGCATTTATCCCCATTGGCGCTGCATTATCATTTATTTTTATTCTTATTTCACGCTTGCCCGGCCTTAGGTCAGTTATAACAGAAGTTACACCCTCATAGCTTTTAACCCAATCTTTAAGTTCTGCAGCTGCCATTGCCAAAGCCTCTAAATCATCGCCCTTTAAGCGCAAATCTATGGCTATGCCAGCAGGACCAATGCTTGGTTCAGTATATTTCAAACTGATTATATCAGGAAGTTCGCCAACTGCATTACGCCAATTAGACATAATTTCAGCAGGCCGGTGAACACGTATATCTGAAGGTAATAGATCAACGCTTATTGTTGCAAGATGAGGTCCTGTTTCAAAGGCATCAATATTTTGACCATAAAACACAGAAACATTGCGGATTAATTTTTCCCCCTCAGGTTGCAGTGGTGAAAGATCTTCATTTACCTTGTTAAGGCCGTTTTGAAGTTTTTCGACAATTTCTTCAGTACGTGAAAGCGGAGTTCCTTGTGGCAATAACACACGGGCAACAATAGTATCGCTATCTAGTTCAGGAAATGCCACAAATTTTAGATGTCCACCTGCTATCATTGCTATTGCTGAAAGCATTAAAGCTAGTGCTAGACCAGCCGTTATATAACGAAAGCGAATTGTCAGATCAACAAGAGGACCTACTAGCTTGTCGCGCGTCCAAATCAATCCTGCATTAGCTATCGCTGGAATTCCTCTTGGTTTTTTATGATTTTCAAGCGAATGGATAAGGTGATGTGGGAGTATTAGAAACGCCTCAACCAAAGAAACCACAAGCACAAATAGCATAACTACTGGTACTACTCGTAATACTGAGCCTAAATCTCCAGAAAGAAATGCCAATGAGCCAAAAACCATCGCCGTAGTGCCAAAAGAAGCTAATACATTGGGCAAAACCTGCCTTGCGCCTTTGGCGGCAGCCTCCAATGCGGAAAGGCCTTTCTCTCTTAAGCGGGCAATGTTTTCAGCAATAACAATGGCATCATCCATCAAAATTCCAATGACTATTAACAAGCCAATCGTGGTCATCAGGTTTAGCGAATAGCCAACCAGCCACATTAAAAATATCCCACCCATAAAAGATACAGGTAGCCCCATTGCTACCCAGAAGGAAAAACGCAAACCAAAAAATGCCCAAAGCAATAAAACTACGAGAGCTAACCCCTGCAAGCCATTAATTATTACTAGCTCTAATCTATCTCGCACTACTGAGGCTGCATCTGAAGTTATTTCGAGAACAATTCCTGCTGGCGCTTGGCTTTGCTCATGTTGCAAAAATGACTTAATAGCATCAATCACACGCAAACTATCTTCAACCCGAGTTTTGCTAACATCTAGCACAGCTGCTGGTTTGCCATTAAAAGTAATTCTATCGTCATCTTGAGCAAACCGTTCAGTGATTTTGGCTACTTCTTCCAATCGAACTTGCCCACCATTAGCAGCTGAGCGAATTACTAGTTTTGCTAATTCATCAGCGCTTTGTCGCTCCTCCGCCACTCGCACTAAAAGAGTTTCATCATTTGTTTCAACTGATCCTACGGGGATATCAATGCTAGTTACCTCAATGGCACGTGCTATATCAGAAACCGACATATTAAATTTACGCAACGCCAGCATGTCTAATTCAACACGAAGTTCCCGAGTAGAAAAGCCTTTTATTGCTACTATTGTAATGCCGTCCCATCGCAACATACGAGTGCGCACATCTTGTGCATAATCATTTAAGTTGGTGCGACTAATAGGCCCAGTAATTGAAACAGATGCTACAAAATCTGTTAAACCCAGCGGCTTCACACTTACATCTTTTGCACGATCTGGAAAATCTGTAACCGATTCTAACTCTGATTTCACATCGGCCACAAAAGCCTGAAAATCCCCGCCCTCATTCATCTTTGCAATAGCTCGACCTAATCCTTCACGTGCTTCACACGAGTGGCTTTCAATATCCGATACTTTATCCAATGCATTTTCAATACGCTCGCATATTGCGCTCTCCACATCTTCAGGTCGTGCACTGGGATAAGGAACAGTAATTTCAACTCGAGTGAGGTCTTTGCGTGGAAAGGTTTCACGCAATAATTGAGGCCCTGCTAATAGTCCTACAGCTAGAAAAACAACCATCAATATATTTGAGATTGTTGGGTGAGCGGTAAAAAATCTTATCATTTCTTGGCCTCGTAATTGGCCTCATAAGAGCTAATTTCTTGCATTAGCACTTCATCAATATGTGGTGATAAGAGCATGCCCTCAATCATAGGCACGGGAGTGCTAAGCACAATATTAGTTCCATCTTCTATGCCCCCTGTAATTGCCGCAACACGATCTCGCATAAAAGCAATTTCTACAGGCACAAGGCGAAGTCTATTTTTATCATCAGCTACAATTACTTTGCCATCACGGATAGCGCTTCGTGGAATTAGAATGGCTTTGATTGGCGAGGACTGGAGGATAGCCTCAACGAACATTCCTCGTGTTAGCGGTGGGCGAACTTCTAGTTTAGCATCTTTATAATTATTTTCGATGCGCACAATAACACCAACCGTACCTGTTTTTTGATCAATGGCATTACTTATTCGGCTTACCTCTGCTGGCCAGTCTATATATTCATCTCCCAATTTCATCTGCACTCGAACTTGCACCCCAACATCCAAGAGAATATTTGTAAGAGATGTAGGATCTAACATGGAGTAATTTACTCCTGTTTGATGTTGATTGAATAATGTTTTCACATCGGCAACGGCTATTTGTGCTTCCACTTCAGCTGCGTTAATGCCGTCTAGCTTGGCAACAACCTGCCCACTTCGCACTAGCTGGCCTTGCTCAACCATTACATCCCCCACTCTGGCATCAAATGGCAGAGTTAATTTTGTTCTTTCAATATTTAACTCAGCAATCTCTAAAGATGCACGATGCACTGCAATTTGCTCTTTTTGCACAAGCCTTTGCGGCTCAACAAGGGCAAGTGAGCTTTTCAGATTTTGCATTTTTTGTTTTTGCGCTAAATAGGCAGATTCTGTCTTTTCTAAAACAGCTTGTGAACTGGTGCCTGATTGGTAAAGTTTATTTGCCCTTTCTAACTCACGGTTTTTTAAGTTTAGAGTTTCTTCTTCTATTGTCAGTGCGACTTTCAAGTTAGATTCTGAAACCCCAATTTCAGTTAAGCGAGCTTCAGCTGAGCGAATATTAGCTTGAGATTGAGCGGCAATTAGTCTGTAATCTTCGTCATTTAGACGTACTAGAACTGTTCCTTTGGGCAGGATATTTCCCTTTTTCAACAATGGGGAAACATATTTAGCAACACCAGAAACCTGCGCTATTGCTTCGTAGTTACGCTCAGGCATAATTATGCCAAACCCTGAGGCCATAGCAGAAATTGTGCTATTAGTAGCTTTAATAACCCTCACAGCAACTGCATGTTCAATCGCTTCCTTCTGAAGGGGAGGTGTTTTGTTGTTGATATTATAAGCAAGAAACGCCGCTCCCAATGCAATTATCGGTAAAGTTATTAGTAATAATTTAAAGCCAGCTCTCATTATTTTGTTCCTATTTTGGTAAAACCCGACAACAGCAAATCTAAAAGTCGCTCACCATTTTTGCTTAAAATATCGGGATTTCTCTCAATTAACATGCGAAGGACAAGGCTTTGCACCAAGCCCATGATCAATGAAGAAGCGTCTTTTGCGCAAAGATTGCAATCAAATTCCTCCTCTTTAACCGCTCGCTTCACCTCTTGTGCCAAAGCGTTGTGAAAATCTTTCATTGAATTTTGAATAATCTTTTGAAATGTAGAATGTTCATTCTTCTTTTTGCGCAGCACCATGATTTCAAGCAAAGCGGGCGCTTTACGTAATAGTTCTAAGTGAGACAAAACCAGTCTTTTCAAAGCCGTATTTGCTTGTAGTTTTTTCCCACTGATTGTAGCGATGTTTTTTGAAATTTTCTTAGCAATGCTAGTTGCAACCTCTTCCCAAATTTCCTGTTTATTCTTA
>JAJRPR010000035.1 GCA_024280655.1 Alphaproteobacteria bacterium
CGTTGCCTCTCCTATATAAATATATTCTTATCGCTGGTTGAAATTTCTTTCCTTTTGGGGCACAAGCCTCATTAAGATATAAACAAAGAAGTAAAAAATGAAAATAAATGGCAATGAAATTCGCCCCTCAAACGTAATTGAGCATAATAATCGCTTGTGGGTCGCAGTTAAGGTAAATCATGTAAAACCCGGTAAGGGCGGAGCTTATGCTCAGGTTGAACTTAAAGATATAGTTTCTGGCACTAAGCTAAATCAGCGTTTTCGCTCCGCAGAAACAGTTGAAAAAGTTCGCCTTGAGCAAAAAAAGTTCCAGTTTCTTTATGAGCAGGGTGATATGTTGGTATTTATGGATTTAGAAACCTATGAACAACTTGAGCTTTCAAGTGAATTTGTTGGTGATAAGGTTGCGTTTTTACAAGATGGCATGAACGTTCAGGTTGAACTTTATGAAGAAAAACCACTTGGTATTGCTTTGCCACAAAATGTGATTTTAGAAGTTTCTGAAACAGAGCCTGTAGTTAAGGGGCAAACGGCAGCCAATTCGTTTAAGCCTGCAATTTTAGAAAATGGTGTTAAAGTTATGGTGCCACCATTTGTTAATCAGGGCGAAAAAATTGTCGTTGATACACAAGAAGTTACTTATTTACGCCGCTCAGATTAGATTTTAACAAGTATTTTTAAGGAATTAATATGGCTCGTTCAGCAATATTAAATATTATGTGTCAAGCAGCTTCAAAAGCTGGGCGCTCGCTCACTCGTGATTTTGGCGAAGTCGAAAATCTGCAAGTAAGCCGCAAAGGGCCTGCAGATTTTGTCTCAAACGCCGATAAAGGCGCTGAGAAAATAATTTTTGAAGAATTACAATATGCCCGCCCAACCTATTCTTTTTTAATGGAAGAGGGCGGCGAAGTTAAAGGGAGCGATGGGCAACATCGCTGGATTATAGATCCGCTTGATGGCACAACAAATTTTTTACATTCAATTCCGCTTTTTGCAGTGGCTATTGCACTTGAGCGCAATGGCGAAATTGTTGCTTCAGTTATATATAATCCAATTATGGAAGAATTATATACCGCTGAAAGAGGCGCAGGAGCATGGTTAAATAACCGACGCTTGCGTGTTGCGGGCCGTAAAAAACTTGCAGATGCAGTGCTGTCAACTGGCATAAAAGTAACAGGCACGAGCAATGATGCAAAAGCAATGAAACAACTAGCCGCTATTTCCCCAACTTGCGCTGGCATAAGGCGCACAGGCTCAGCATGTACCGATTTGGCATGGCTTGCCGCTGGTCGTTTTGATGGTTATTGGGAGGCAAAATTAGCTCCTTGGGATATTGCTGCTGGACTTTTATTAGTTAGAGAAGCTGGTGGTTTTGTCACCGATTTAAGCGGCAGGGATAAAGCGATAGAAAAGGGTGAAGTATTGGCAGGTAATGAGCAAATTCATGGCTCTTTGCTAAAAGCTCTAAAGGCGATTGATTAAGCTCACCAAGTTTTTATAAAAATTACTTCACGCTACCATTGTCATAATGTTGCTCACTAGTTAGAGTTAAGACTAACTATCAGCTTTAACTATTAGTGTGCCAGTAATTATGACAGAAAAATATAGTCCATATCATTTAAGCAATCCAATTATCTATTTAATCAAGATAATCATTTTTCTTATTTTAATAGGGCTGGTTGGGGCTATTCTTTTTGTTCAGCTACTTAGCGCATTTTGGTCTAATCCGTTTATCAATGGACTTATATTATTTGTTTTATTCATTGGTATTGCCCTTAGCTTTAGGCAAGTGCTTAGGCTACTCCCAGAAGTTAGATGGGTTAATTCACTGCAAAGCGGCGAAAGTGATATAAATATAAAACCACCAATTTTGCTTGCCCCTGTTGCGGGTATTATGCGTGAGCGCTTGGGAGAAGCAATAATTACCCCAGCCTCATTACGCTCAATTTTAGATAGCGTTGGTATGCGGCTTGAAGAAGCAAAAGAAACCTCCCGATATCTCACAGGCCTATTGGTATTTTTGGGATTATTAGGAACATTTTATGGCCTATTGCAAACTGTTGGTTCAGTTTCAGAAGTTATTCAAGGGCTAGATGTTGGGGAAGGTGATGCGGTAAATTCATTTAGTACTCTAAAAGACGGCCTACAAGCGCCACTAAGTGGTATGGGCACGGCGTTTTCTTCTTCTCTTTTTGGTCTCACTGGCTCGCTTATTTTGGGCTTTTTAGATTTACAAACAGGCCAAGCGCAAAACGCTTTTTATACCGAACTTGAAGATTGGATGGCCTCAATGACTGAGCTTGATCACCCAGTAACAGCAATGCAGGCCAGCGGACTTGGGGTTTCAGGTGATGAAATGCAATCAATGATTGAGCAATTAGGCTCAAGTATGAAAGACAATAATTCTTCGCAAAATGCCATTCGTGCAATGGCAGAATTAGCTCATGGTATTGATGGTTTGGTAAAACACATAAGAGCCGAACAAGCAGATTTAAGAAATTTCATTAATGAGCAGAGTGAAACCAATAAGCAGTTACGTGATTTAATTGCCGCAATTTTGCGTGAAGATAATAATAAAGCAAATTAGGATTAAATAAATAACTAATGGCCAGATATTTATCAAAACGAAATAATCAAAGATCCAATTATTGGCCCGGTTTTGTTGATGCGCTTTCTTCGCTTTTGCTGGTAATTATTTTTCTTTTATCCTTATTCGTTCTAGCGCAATTCTTTTTAGGTCAAGAATTATTGGGTAAAGACACGGCCCTCTCAAAACTAAATTCACAAATTGCCGAACTCACCGAATTATTACAATTAGAACAATCAGATGCAGATGATCTTGAAGCAACTATCTCAAGTTTAAGCGCAACCCTTGTTAGTACAAAAGCTGACAAAGACAGCCTTTCAAGCCAAATAGCTGGAATTGGCACTGGATTAAGCGATAAAGATACAACTATCAGCTCATTAAGTTCTGAATTATCATCCGAGCAAGAAATATCTCGAGAAGCAGCGGCGCAACTCTTATTACTTAATCAGCAATTAGCCGCTTTACGAGCTCAAATTGGTGCATTAGAGCAAGCGCTTGACGCATCAGAAGCACGCGATAGTGAATCAACTACTCGCATTTCTGATTTAGGCAAGAGGCTTAATTTGGCGCTGGCGCAACGTGTGCAAGACCTTTCTCGTTATAGATCAGACTTTTTTGGGCGCTTAAGTGAGATATTGGCTGATAGATCAGATGTTAAAATTGTTGGTGATCGTTTTGTATTCCAATCAGAAGTTTTATTTGATGCTGGGAAGGCTCATATTTCAGATGCTGGTGCAAATGAAATTGCCAAACTAGGTGACGCTATTTTACAATTAGAAACAGAAATCCCGCCCGAAATAAATTGGGTTTTGCGTATAGATGGACATACAGATGTTCGCCCCATAGCAACAGTACAATTCCCCTCAAACTGGGAACTTAGTGCCGCAAGAGCAATTTCAGTTACAAAATTACTTATAGAGCAAGGCGTATCCCCAAATCGCTTAGTAGCGGCTGGCTTTGGTGAATTTTCACCACTAGAATTTGGTGATAGTGACGAAGTCTATCGGGCAAATCGCCGTATAGAATTTAAGCTAACGGAATAATATTTCTCTCAATTATATAAGATTTTTTACAAAGAGTTAAATTGCAATTCAGCCAGTTCAGCATATCGACCACCCTTTACAATAAGCTCTTCATGCGTTCCGCTATCAATTAATCTGCCATCCTCAATAACCAAAATCCTGTCAGCGTCTCTAATAGTTGCCAAACGATGCGCAATAACAATAGTGGTACGCCCAACCATTAAGTGCTCTAGCGCTTGTTGCACTTTATGCTCGCTTTGCGCATCAAGCGCACTTGTTGCTTCATCAAGCAACAGGATAGGGGCATCTTTTAATAAAGCCCTAGCAATAGCTATACGTTGTTTTTGCCCGCCAGAAAGCATTAACCCACGCCCACCAACCAATGATTGATAACCATCCTCTAACCTATCAACAAATTCATCAACCAATGCAGCTTTTGCCGCTTTTTTTATTTCTTCATCACTAGCATCTGGCTTTCCAAAGCGAATATTATCAGCAATCGTGCCAGCAAAAATCACTGATTCTTGTTCAACATAGGCAAATTGCGAGCGTAAATCAGAAGCCCTAACATCAGAAATATCTAATCTATCAACTAAGATTTCTCCACCATCAATATCGTAAAACCTATGTAAAAGCGAAAATATTGTTGATTTACCAGAGCCCGAAGGACCAACCAAGGCAACCGTTTCTCCTGATTTTACCAAAAAACTAACGTTTCGTAGTATTTTATCATTTTTCCTTGTTTGATAAGAAAAATCTACATTTATAAATTCTACTTCTCCCAATGAAGGCACAGGCATTTTTTTGGGATTAATAGGATCAATTATTTTTGGCTTAGTTTGCAATATTTCAACTAAGCGCTCTGTCGCTCCAGCAACTGTTTGTAACGACCCCCAAATATCAGACATATTAGTTAAAGATCCAGAAGCCATAAGCGCATAAATTAAAAATTGCACTAATTGCCCCTCACTCACATCACCCGCAAATACCGCCCGTGCGCCAAACCAAATCACAAGTAACAAAGCAACAGTTGCAAGAAAAATTACTAGAGCCACTAAAAATGACCTAGCTAGCAACCTTCTTGCTTCAGCATCAAAGCTTTGCTCTGAGCGTTTAGAAAATATTTCTATTTGTATTTTCTCTTGCACAAACGCTTTAACAGTTTTTATTGAACTTAACATTTCTGTTGCCATAGCACTAATATCGGCCAACCTATCTTGCGTAGTGCGTGACATAGCTCGCAAACGATGCACAAATAAAACTATTGGAATAACAACCAATGGGCCAATAATTACCACACTAAAGGCTAATTTTGGCGAAGTAAGAAACATCATAATCAACGCACCAATTAATATGACTAAAGAGCGCAAAGCAACAGAAGCGCTTGAGCCAATAGCCCCACGAATAGTAGCTACATCACCATTTAGACGAGAAGTTAATTCACCAACTCGATGGACATCAAAAAAACTAGCATCTAACGACAATAAGCGATTAAAAACCTCACGGCGCAAATCGGTTAAAACTCGCTCGCCAATAATAGAAATAAAATAAAACCTAAACCCGCTTGCCGCGGCCATAATTGTTGCAACCCCAATTATTGCCAAACCATATTGAAATACTTTATCAAGATTTTGTGTAACAAACCCCTCATCAATAATACCGCCAAGCAATATAGGAATTGCTAAAGACAAAGCAGCTGCAAGCAACAGAAATATCAAAGTAAATATAAGGCGCACAGGATATTTGATTAAAAACGGGACTAAGGCTCTTAAGGGCTTTAATTTAGCAGGCTTTTTCTTAGCATCATTGTCTTTAACAATATCAATTTTTGATTTTATATCGCTCATAAAAAATCTTTTCGTTGGAAATTTTATCCTACATAAACCCTGATTGCACAAGGCGCAACAAATTGCTTCATAAAAACAACAATTCTCCTCTTCCAGTTTTATAATAACTTAGCTAGAAAGCACCAAATCTATATTTCTCGTAAAGAACGAGCCAATTTTATAACAAGAGTAGTTACATGAAAAAAGACCTGCACCCAGATTATCACACAATTAAAGTAGTGATGACAAATGGAGATGAATTTGAAACCCGCTCAACTTACGGCAAAGAGGGCGACACTCTAAAACTTGATATTGATGTTGTTACTCACCCAGCATGGACTGGTGGAACTGGGCAATTATTAGATCGTGGCGGACGTGTTTCTCGCTTTAAAGAAAAATTCAAAGGTATGTTGGGTTAAACTTAAAGACATAAAAAATTATCAAACTCGACCCATTTGGTCGGGTTTTTATTAATATATGCCCTGACCCTAATCAGGTTTTTTATCTTTCCCAAATGCCGCATTTAGGCGTGAGAATTGTTCAGCAATTCCTCCGACTGCATCTAAAGAATTTCCTTCTTTAGATTGAGTTGTTTCAATAGTTTCTTTCTCAAGCCTATCAAAACGAATAACCTGCTCATATAAACGCTCGCCTTTTTCAATATAGCTTAATAATTCTTTGGGTAATTCACTCCACCCAGGCCCTGACTTATTAGATGTAGATGTAAAAAATTTAATTTTCTCTTTCTCATCTAATGCGCTTTGTGAAGTTATTTCTCCCTCCCTTATTGCTCTTTGCAGCAACAACCAAGAGGCCATTTGCATCAATCTAGTAGTTAAGCGCATAGATTCACTGGCATAGACAAAAGCAGCTTCACGATTAAGTTTACGGCTTTCTTTGCGCCCTTCCCCATCGAGATAAGCCGCAACCTCCTCAATTAATCCCATACCTTGTGAATATAGCTTATCAAAATCTTTTGATGCCAAAAGACTTGGAACTATTGAAATAGCATCGGCTTTATTATCTTTATCGCTCAAAATTTAACCCATTCTAGAAATAATATAATTTCATTGTAACTGACAAAAAAATATTGTCACCAATTTGTTGCATTTTTCCTTAATGCAAGAATAAGTAATAATCAGAAATATTTTGAACAAAAAAAAGAGCCGCAAAAACGGCTCTGAAAGTTAACAGGGAGGTATCATAAAAAGGAGGAAAAAATATGTTCCTTAAAAATATGTATAACTAATGATTAGCGTTAAGAAGTTAATTTTATATTAATAAGAGTCATTTTCTTAACCTTATTAATTCACAGCATATAAACCAGCAAATTATTTACTATTTTTATAGGCTAAAATTTAAGGTCAAAACTTAAACATCGCTTCAGCTTTTAATTGCGATTGTCGTTTTTGCTCTATTGAGCCTTGTAAGCGAATAATTTCATTTTCTAACAATTCTATTCGAAAATTTAATTCATCAACTGAAACATCATCTAGGTTTTCACCAATTTCATGTTCTATTTTCTTTTTTACCTTATCCTCTTCCATTTTTTTCTCCCTTGCCAACAAATCAAATTTCACGTTAAAAAATAATATGAGATTCCCAAAGCAAATAAAAGCAATTTATATTTCTGATTTTGGTACGCCAGAAACCTTACAACTTAAAACTCGCACTCTTAATGCACCAAAGCCTAATGAAATAACTATCAGAATTAAGGCTTGCGGTATAAATGGCCCTGATATTTTACAACGAAACGGATTTTATCAACCAACAAAACAAAATGCCAAATGGCTTGGTTTAGAAGTTTCTGGCGAGATTGCCTTTGTTGGAGAAAATGCCAACAACTGGAGAATTGGCGATAAAGTTGTAGCGCTTTGTAATGGTGGTGCTTATGCAAATTATGTCAATGTTCCATTTGGGCAAGTACTGCCATTACCAAAGGATTGGAGCTTTATTGAAGGAGCAACTCTACCTGAAACTTTTTTCACCATTTATCAAACTCTAATAATGAAAGCAAAACTCAAGAAAAATATGTTCGTGCTGGTGCATGGCGCATCAGGCGGCATTGGTGCAAGCGCTATTCAAATAGCAAAATTGTTCGGCGCAACAATTATCGCCTCCGTATCATCAAAGGTAAAAGCAGATTATGTTAAATCACTTGGCGCAGATTATATCATCAATTATAGGGAACAAGATTTTGTAGAAGAAGTTCTAAAAATTACCAATGACAAAGGAGTTGATAAAATTATTGACGTAGTAGGCGGATCATATCTAAAACGCAATATAAAAGCCGCAGCACATGGCGCAACTATTATTCAACTAGCATTTTTAGGCGGTGCAAAATCCGAAATAAACATCGCACCTATTTTGCTGAAAAACCTAACAATTTTTGGATCAACTTTGGGTCCTAAAAATAGTCAGATAAAAGCAAAAATCGCCAAAGGACTAAAAGAAAAAATTTGGCCAGCACTAAATGAAAGAAAAATCAAACCACAACATATTCGCACATTCAAGCTTGAAGAAGCAACAAAAGCCCACCATGTTTTTGAGGCATCAGAGCATTATGGAAAGATTGTGTTGGTTGTTGATTAGGCTATATTTCCTAGTTCTCCTCTGTCACCCTGAGCGTAGCCGAAGGGTCTAAGATGCTTCGACTTCGCTCAGCATGACAACACCTAAAGAACACTCAAAAATTCATCAATACGATTCCACAATCCCCTAGCCCACAAATCACCATGCGTACCACCATCAACAATCCACAATTCTTGGCCATTATTTGCCAAAGAAAATAAATCCTTGCCATGCTGAACTGGAATAACCTTATCCGCTGTGCCATGCCCAATAAATAAAGGCTCATCAACGTCTTTTATCCATTCACGAGAAAGAAATTTGTCCTTGAGTAATGCACTAACTGGCATAAAGGGATAACGCTCCGCCGCTACATCAACTGCCGCTGTAAAGGGCGTTTCAAGCACTAAGGCTTGCGCCTCACGTTTTGATGCAACATAGGTTGCCGGCCCTGTACCAAGCGAGCGCCCATAAAGCACTATTGGTTTATTCTTTTCTTTTGCCCAATCAAATAGTTTCAAACTATCATTGAGGATATTTTCTTCGTTTACCCTACCAAGCGATAAAGGAAAACCACGATAATCAAAAGCAACTAATCCATAGCCAGCCTCAGCAATATCTCTTAAGCGCTCATATTGCTCAGTAAAACTACCCTCATTGCCATTAAAATAAATAATAATCGGCTTATCACCAACAGGCTCAACATACCAACCACGCACTCCTAAAGTTGGTGCATTTCTTGCGGTTGGTACAAATATAGTTTCCGCACGAGGCATTTTAGCATCAGAGAGCGTTACAATCTCACCTTGCGTTACATATTGCAAATTGCGCTGATTAGAA
>JAJRPR010000036.1 GCA_024280655.1 Alphaproteobacteria bacterium
AGCCGAAGGATCTAAGATCTTTCGCTTCGCTCAAGATGACAAATTTGAACCTCGTCATTGCGCATCAGTCCACCAGCGTAAGCGTATCAGCCTTAGCGGCGAGAGCATCTTAATAATCACCTATCCAAAAACACCGCTCTCTTTTACGCCATCAAAGATAAATTGCACAGCTAATGCGGCTAGTAAAATGCCAACAATTCGAGAAACAACTGCCAAGCCCGTTATGCCTAAAACGCGCTGAATTGGAATAGCTAATAATAGCATTAGCCAAGAAATTAGCATGATAAGAATGAGCGCTAATAATACTAGCCAAAATTCTAATCGACTTTCTGCTCCCGTTGTTAAAAGTATCACTGCAGAAATTGCGCCCGGCCCTGCAAGCAGTGGCGTTGCAAGTGGGAAAATAGAAATATCCTCGCTTTTCTTTGCTTCAGCAGTTTCTTCTTTTGTTGTACCAGTGCCGCCAGTTTGGCGAGCAAACACCATATCAATAGCGATAAGCAATAATAATATGCCACCACCAGTGCGCAATGCTGGAATGCCAATGCCAAATAGATTTAATATAGCGTCGCCCAAAAATCCGAAAAACAATAATATTACAGTTGCCACTAGCACGCCACGAGTAGCAAAAATAAAGCGCTCCTTATTGCTTGCTTCTTTTGTTAAAGCGGCAAAAATTAGCGCAATGTCAGGTGGTGCAATGGTTGCGAAAAACATAGTTAGGGAAACAAGTACTATTTCTACCATTATTTATTACCTTTTTTTGCAGGGGCTATTTTTTTTGCAAGTGTTATGTCTATTTCGTCCCAAATAAGCCTTGCAATATCAGGGCCGCCAAAGCGTTTTATTTCACGAATTCCCGTTGGCGAGGTTACATTTATTTCTGTTAGATAACCACCAATAACATCAATGCCAACAAAAATTAGACCTCGCTCTTTTAGCGCTGGGGCAATGATTTTGCATATTTCTTTTTCACGATTTGTAAGCTCGCTTAAAACTGGCTTGCCACCAACATGCATGTTTGAGCGTACTTCGTTTGGTGCTGGAATACGATTGAGGCCAGCAACTGGCTCACCACCAACCAAGATAATACGCTTGTAGCCCTTTTTAACATCGGGCAAATATTTTTGTATCATAAAGGGCTCAACAAAATTTTGCTCAAAAAGCTCTATGAGTGCGCTTAGGTTCTGATCTCCTGCAGAAAGTAAAAACACACCAGCGCCACCATTGCCATAAAGCGGTTTGATAATTATATCGCCATGCTTTTTTCTAAATTCAAGAATTTGCGCCCTATCTCTAGTAATAAGAGTTGGTGGCATAAGTTCAACAAATTCTGTAACGAGGATTTTTTCTGGCGCATTACGAACAGAAGTAGGGGGGTTGACCACCAAAGTTGTTTCCTCAAGCCTATCGAGCAAATGCGTTGTAGTAATATAATTCATATCAAAGGGTGGGTCTTGGCGTAAATGAATAACGTCAAAAATTGATAGCTCTTGGCGCTTAAATTCACCGAGCGTAAAATGCTCACCTTTTTTTTTATCAAATAATTTTATTGGCGCAACATTGGCGCTTAAAATATTATCGCTTAGTGCTAGGCTATTTGGATTATAATAATTGACATCATAACCACGCTGTTGCGCCTCTAGCATAATAGCAAAGCTGCTATCGCCACTTGGCTCAATATCCTTTATCGGATCCATTTGCACTGCAATTTTTAAGCTCAATTTTTACTCCAAATAATTAAATGCGCCAATATAATGTTTTGGCAAAGTGTAGGGGGCAATGAATATCACATCAAAGCGTAAATCATAGTCATAATATTTGCTATTTTGCGATAAAAATAAACCAGCAGCACGTGAAATACGTCTTTTATTAACCGCTTCTAGCGCTTGTTCTAAATTATCTTGGCTTTTGCGCATTTTTACTTCAACAAAAACCAGTGACTTCCCTTTTTTAGCGATAAGGTCAATTTCTCCAACATGAGTTTTCACTCTTTTTGCGACAATAGAATATAATTTTAGGCGCAAATATAGGCTTGCAAGATTTTCGCCCAAACGGCCAAAATTTTCAGCTCTTTTTCTGCTTAATTTTGAGCGCTTCATCATAGACCTTTTTGCGTTTTAGATTAAACTTTGTAGCAATTTCATCAACTGAGCTTTTAAGAGTTTTATCTCTTAGAGCGTTTTTTAGCTCGTTTTTCCAAATATTTTCATCAAGCTCTATTTCTTTTGCGCCAGAAACTAAAATAACTGCTTCGCCTTTTATTTGTGTGTCAGATAATGTTTCGCTTAACTCAACAAGCGAGCCACGCATAACACGTTCAAATTTTTTGCTTATTTCAAGCGCAATAGCAACTTCCCTTTGCTCGCCAAAAACATCTTTCATTGCATCAATAGTTTTGCTCAACCGGCGAGGCGATTCGTAAAATATCAACGTTTGTGAATTATTCTTTAGCTTTTCAAGAGCGTTTTTTCGTGCGCCAGCTTTAGGTGGTAAAAAACCATGAAAGCTAAAATTATCGCTTGGTAATCCAGCTATTGATAGAGCCGCAATTAAAGCGCAAGCACCGGGTAGTGAAAAAATATTTAACCCCCTCTCTCTTGCTTGGCGAACCAGAACAAAACCGGGATCATTAATTAGCGGCGTGCCAGCATCTGATATTAGTGCAACGGATTGCCCTGTCTCTAAACGTTTGATAATTGAGTTGGTCTTTTCTCTTTCATTATGTTCATGAAAGGCTAGGCGCTTGGTTTTGATACCATAATGATTAAGCAATTTGGCGCTGGTTCTAGTATCTTCGCAAATTATCAGATCAGCGTTAGCCAAAACCTCAAGCGCTCTTAGGCTAATATCACGTAAATTACCGATGGGAGTTGCAACAATATAAAGCCCCTTTTCTAGCTTTGGAGCTATAAATTCTTTTGCAAAAATGTAATATTTACTCATTTGTTTTGGTAAACTCCATATTAATGCCCATATTTATGAACAGTTTGCCCATATTTATAAACAGCTTGAAAGCATAGTTTTAAGCATTTGCTTTGATTTTGTATAGGTTTGGGCATAGACTATTATTTAATAACTGATTTATCAAAATTTAATTAGGGGCAGAAAATTGATATTAAGGAATATGTTAGGGTTTTTGAACAAAGGCACACTTTTTATCAAATATATATTTGCAAGTTTTGCAATATTATTACTTGGTGCTTGCACTAATTTTGCTTTTGGCCCACAAAATTCAACAGCACCACTTACTACACTTGCACAAGATGTGGGGGCGCAAACATTACCATTAGCATCAGGCCAGCCTATTGGCACGGGTAATGTTCGAGTAGCGCTTTTATTGCCCATAACTGGCGATGCTGGCATAGCAAATGTTGGTATTTCAATGGCTAATGGCGCACGGTTGGCGATGGAATTTATCCAAAAAAATAATTCTATAGGCAGTAATATTACGCTAGTTCTAAAAGATACAAGTGGAGATGCGTCGGTTGCAGCTCGTAAAGCTTCAGAAGCAGTGAGTGAGGGGGCTAGTCTTATTCTTGGGCCATTAAGAGCCGAATCTGTACGTGCCGCTGGGGCAGTTGCTCGCTCGGCTGGAATTCCGTTAATTGGCTTTTCTAATAATTCTGGCGCTGCATCAAGCGGGGTATATTTGCTCAATGTTTTACCAGAAGGCGAGGTTAAGCGTTCGCTAAGATTTGCTTCTAGTCAAGGAAGGCGTGGTTTTGCAGTTATTTATCCAACGACCGATTTTGGATACATTCAAGCTGGTGCATTTACTCAAAGCATTTCTGACTTAGGGTTAAATGCACTAGCCACTTATTCGTTTGGCGATGAAAATGGCGCTCGTGTTGCAATAGAGCAGGTTATTCCACTTATTCAATCAGGTCAGATTGATGCCCTGTTTCTTCCAGATCGCTCAACTGCTCCAAGTTTTGCAACTCTTTTGGAAGCGGTTGGTATAGATAAATCGAAGTTACTTATTATTGGCTCGGCTGATTGGGATAGAGATGTTAAAATCTCACAAACTCCCTATTTAAGCGGTGCAGTTTATCCTGCAATCGACGATGCTGGACAAGAGGCGTTGCGCCCACAATATCAAGCACGCTTTGGCTCAAATCCTCATCCATTTGCAACCATTGCTTATACTGCAACATTGCTTGCCAATTCTTCTTCTTTATCTAAG
>JAJRPR010000037.1 GCA_024280655.1 Alphaproteobacteria bacterium
AAAATGAGCAATTCCACGTAATTTTTAGCTATTGTGAATGTTCGACAAAACTAAAGATTTGCGCTATACTTAAAACATTATGATTCAGGAGGGTGAATAATGTCTAGCGATAATAAAGATTTACAAAAAGATAGTGGCAAGAAAATCAAAAACTCACGTTATGAGGTCGAGCTTGCTCGATTGCAGGTAGAGTTAGTCAAAATGCAAGAATGGATTAAGCATGAGGGACTAAAGGTTGTGGTGATTTTTGAGGGACGTGATGCGGCTGGCAAAGGCGGTACGATAAAACGCATTACCGAGCCGCTTAACCCTCGTATTTGCCGTGTTGTTGCGCTTCCTGCACCAACCGAACGTGAACAGGGTCAATGGTATTTCCAGCGCTATGCCGCCCACCTGCCAACTACTGGCGAAATGGTTATTCTTGATCGTGCTTGGTATAATAGGGCTGGTGTCGAGAGGGTCATGGGGTTTTGTAGTAATGATGAGCATGAAGAATTCCTTCGCTCTTGCCCAGAATTTGAACGGATGCTGGTGCGTTCAGGCATTAAATTGATTAAATACTGGTTTTCGGTTAGCGATGAGGAACAAGAACGCCGTTTCCAAAAACGCCTGCAAACGCCAACCAAACGCTGGAAACTAAGCCCAATGGATCTAGAATCACGCAAAAAATGGGCAGCTTACTCAAGGGCTAAAGATCAGATGTTCGCCCATACTGACATTAAACAAGCACCTTGGTATGTGGTGAGATCCGATGTCAAAAAACACGCCCGAATTAACTGTATCACGCATTTGCTAAAACAAATTCCATATAAAGATCTGACACCTAAGCCAATAGTGCTAGACGAGCGCCCAGCCCAACAAGGCTATGTGCGCCCACCGATGGAAGATCAGACTTTTGTTGATGAGGTGCATGATAAGGTTTGATGAGAAGAAACATATAGGGTATTGTGATTAATAAATTTTTCTCAATAAGCGATAGCACCAAAAGCTTTCATCTGTTTCAATTAACCTATTGAGTTTTGCAGGAGAAATTCCAGTAAGGCGCTTTACTTCACGTCCCATATGAGATTGATCAGAAAAACCATTTTCAGCTGCTAGTTCAGCAAGTGATAGGTTCCCTCCTTCTTTGCCTTTTAGCCAATTTTCAAACAATGCTTCATTTTTGGAATAAGCAATAAGCTCTCGTTGGTTTTGACCTGTCCAATCTTTGGTACGGCGTTGTATTTGTCTAACGCTTTGTCCTGCTTTGGAAGTTAATGCTCTTATTGCCAACAGACGAGACCAATCTTGTAATTTTTGAGTAAATCTGTGCCCCTTTGGTCGAGTTTGTTGCCATATTAATTCTAGTTCATTTTCAAAAGTCTGCAATTTTTCGTTAAGGCTTCCTTGATCAAACATAGTTTCAAATAGCTTTAATAAATCTCCACTTAATATAGAATTTAAGGGTACAGTCCTATCAATATAGGGGCTGATTTCTTGACTCGTAATGGCCTGAAATGCATCGGGATAAAACCCAAGCGTAAGAGCAAATATTTTGTCGGGGTTAAAACTTTGCACTGGTTGACGCAAAGGCCCACTAAACGAAAGAGAAGGTATTTGCATAGAGCTTGGCTTTTCTCCATTATTTTTACTTAAAGAAATTAAGTGGCCTTCGCCTTCAAAAATCCACGTAATTGCGCAAAGAGGAGATGCAGGAAAACGGTTTATTCTCTCATGTTCTTTAAGTAAAAGATGCCTTGTATCACGTAGGATAAATGCAAATATACAACCTGAAAGTTCTGCAGATGGTAAAAATAATGCGCAAGAGCTTTTGGCCGTTTCTTTATTATTGCTTTCATTATTCATGGTGATTTGCTGCATGAGTAACCTTATCTAATTCCCTTTTATGTCGCAACTCTTCTATATTTGATGTTTGCATTTGCTTATTTTGTAAAAATAAATAGAGGGAAGATAAATGGGCAAAGTAAAATTTAAGGGTAAATTTAGTTATAGGTTGAAAAGCTATTTAGCAATTTCAGCAATTTCTCTTGATGTAATATGGCGAAGAATTTGGCAGCGCCCGATTGCTAAAGATTGGTCGATAGAGTTTGAAATAGGTGTTCTTTTCATTCGGCATCAATATAATAGGGCGTTTGAATTTCAAAAAATTTCTGATGGGCGTGAATATTTTGATAGTTTAATTCCATCAACTGGAGAGAAATTTGCTGTTTCTTCTTATTTATCAGCACCAAATGAGCCAGAAGGTAATTGGCATATTGCGAATGGTAAAAAACGAGAATTAACCGCTTTATATCTTCATGGTGGTGGTTATGCTTTTAATCCTGAAATCTCAAGTAATTTTGCTGAAATGTTAGCAGGGCTGTTAAATGTAAATCTATTTATGCCAAACTATAGATTAACCCCCGAGCATTCTCACCCCGCTCAACTTGAAGATGCATTGGTTGCATATCACTTTTTATTAGAGCAAAATATTGACCCCTCTAAATTGATAATAATTGGCGATTCTGCTGGTGGGCATTTGGCTTTGATGTTGTTATTAGAATTGCGTAGATTAAAATTGCCACAGCCAGCACTAGCTATCGGGCTTTGTGCGTGGACTGATATAGGGGAGCGTGGTAAAAGTTTTTATGGCAATGATAATTATGATTTGGTGCAAGGATATATGGCATTGCGTTTTGGCGAGTGGTTAATTGGAAACACATCTTATAATAAGGAACAGCTTTCGCCAATTTATCAAGATTTTACAAAGGTCGCTCCTATATATTTGCAAGGTGGAGGGCGTGAAATATTGATCGATATGATTAGTGATTTTGCAAAAACAATAAAAGATCAAGGCGCTGAAGTTGCTCTTGATGTTTGGCCTAACATGGTTCACGATTTTCAGATGCACGGCATGACCCATGTTGATAGTGTTGAGGCGTTCGAGCGAATTCGTGAAATAATTGCCATTAAAACTGGAGATGGTGGGGCGATGAGTTCTTGCTTGCGCACAGAAATTAATTAGGCAAAGCCATTACATTACATTACATTACAAAATAAAAATCAAAAACCACCTATAACAATCTTCCCCTTTGCCGTTCCTGTTTCAATTAAAGCGTGGGCTTGGCGCATGGTCTTTGCATTAAAGGGGCTTAGTACCTTATCAAGCGTGGTTTGTATTTTCCCCTCATCAATTAGACCTGCAACTTTATTTAAAAGATTATGCTGCTCAATCATATCGTCAGTTTCAAACATCGCACGAGTGAACATCAATTCCCAAGAAAAACTTATAGATTTAGAGCGAATGGCCAGCATATTAAGAGGTTCATTATTGGCAACAATGCTAACAATATGCCCCTGCGGTTTAATCATGTCCGCTACATCTAGCCAATGGCTATCTGTGTCATTAAACAGGGCGATATAATCAACATATTCTCTTGTCGCCGTTGCGCCCATTGGGCGCTTCCCCGACACCCCCGCCAATTCATGCCCAAGAGCTTCAATCTGAGGTTTCATTTTTTGGCGATGATTGACCACTTCATCTGCGCCAAGGCTTTTTACCCAATCTATGGTTTGCTCACGAGAGGCAGAGGCAATTACTGTTAATCCAGCAAGTTTTGCTAACTGAATGGCGATTGAGCCAACGCCGCCAGCACCGCCAATTATCAAAATGCTTTTGCCAATATCTGCGCCGTTAAAGTCTATTTTGAGGCGATCAAACAGGCTTTCATAGGCGGTGATTGAGGTGAGGGGCAGGGCGGCGGCTTGCTCAAAACTAAGAGATTTAGGTTTTTTACCAACAATGCGTTCATCAACAACTTGATATTGTGCATTGGAGCCTTGCCGAGTTAAATCACCAGCATAAAAAACCTCATCACCCTTTTTAAACAAATTAACTTCGCTGCCCACAGCCTCAACAATTCCACTAGCGTCCCAGCCAAGAATTTTAGCAGGGTTTTCTTCCCCTTCTTTTGGTGCACGAACTTTTGCATCGATTGGATTGATAGAAATTGCTTTAATCTTGACCAAAATATCTCGTGGTTTTGGCTCAGGCTTTGGAGCTTCTAAATCAACAAGTGAATTAGGGTCAGAAATGTCTAGATACTTATATAGTCCAACGGCTTTCATATTATAATCCTGTTTGCTCAAAATTAGTTTGTTGGGGACATGCGCACATTAAATGTTAAATATGGACATATTATATTTAACTATCATCACCAAATTTTATACCCTGTGCCAACGGTAATTCTGTTGAATAATTAATTGTACTTGTCATGCGACGCATATATCCTTTCCAAGCGTCAGAGCCAGATTCACGCCCGCCACCTGTTTCTTTTTCGCCGCCAAATGCTCCGCCAATTTCTGCTCCACTGGTTCCAATATTTACATTAGCAATACCGCAATCTGAGCCGATGGCAGATAAAAATAATTCTGCTTCACGAATATCAGTTGTAAAAATACTA
>JAJRPR010000002.1 GCA_024280655.1 Alphaproteobacteria bacterium
CTATAAATCAGAATTGACTGAAATATACCGACTAATCCTGATGGAGATTTTGATGATTGATGATGAAATTCCAAATAAATATTCTCATTTTCAAAAACAAAAGAATGATAATTTAAGCCCTTATTTAAACTCAGCAGAAGCCGCTAAGCGCTTAAAGCTAAGTGTGCATACGCTAAATAAGTGGCGGCATCTTGGAAAAGGGCCTCAATTTCGCGATCATGGACGAAGAATTGTCTATCATATTGATGATTTAGATATTTGGTCAAAAGGAAAGAAACGCCAAAAAGCACGTCAATATTTTGAGAATAAACAAGCCTCTTTTAATGATGGAGAGGATAATGAATAGCTTTTTAACTCGTGTTCATATTTACTTCAAACGTGATTTTCTTAACTATTATATTCGCTTTGGCAATGCAAAATATAAAAAGAGAATTACATCTCAAGAAGCATTTGAATATTATTCAATAGGTGAAATCTTTGGCTATATTCGCTGGGAAGCAAACGAATATGGCACGCAAAGCTGGCGGTTTGTTGTGTTGCAGGCTTGCGATATATCAACAAAGATTTACAAAATTGCTGGCATAAATCCTGGTGCAAAAGTGCTGGTAGATATTTCTGGTAAAGACAGAATTTACAAATTTTTCAATTTATTAGATGAAATAGAATCTATTGGCATTGATTTATTTGACGTTGCCCCTTGGTATTGGGAGCAGGTAAATGCTCGCATCAATTCTTCTTTTCCTCCTCTGCCCTATAAAATTAGCCACCATAAAGCATGGCTTTTAGAGCGGGAAACTTTAAGAGGAAGTGCAAAATAATGAAAAAAATAATCATATTTTTTGCTGTTATTGTTTGTGCAATCATCATAATAATTGCGCCAATATTTTTCAATTTTCCAATAAAATTAATCTATAATTCTTCACCCTCTGCCCCCATTGGCTATTATAAAATCAAAGCAGTTAGCAACCTAAAACGGGGGATCTATATTGTAGTTCAAACACCCCCCGATTTTAGATTGCTGGCAGCTAAAAGAGATTACCTACCCCTAAATGTTCCACTTATTAAGCAAGTAGTTGGCATTTTTGGAGATGAAATTTGCCGTTATAATGAGAGCATTTTTATCAATAAAAAACTTATCGCTTTTGCCCTTAAGCAGGACAGTAAAAAACGCTTATTACCTGTTTGGTAAGGGTGCATTATTCTTAAAGAAAATCAGTTTTTTGCTCTAATGAGCAATCCGAATAGCTTTGATGGACGATATTTTGGTGCATTAAACACCAATGATATTATCGGTATTGCTACCCCAATTCTTACTTGGAAAACAGATGCTAAATAGAGCGTTTATGGCATTGAGAATTAAAGGAAAAAGAGGCGTTTGGATGGCGCGAAGCGGAAGGCAAGATAAAAGGTATATGGGCTATTCACCCCATAAGCCAGTCTGCACATCACTTCTCATAGCCCACACAAAAAAATGCGTGTGGGCTATCAATTTGGGCAAATGCCAGTTTTGTTGGCTTCAACTAGCCCACAAAAGAGGCAATATCGAGAATAATCAATAGGTTAGATGATTTTGGAGAATATCAAATTATGAGCAATAATGATGATGATTTTAAGCCAAGGCTTAGACGCATTCGCTCTCTTGGAAATAGGTCAGGTAAGCGATATATCAATCAAGTTTTGAATGCAGCAGGAAAAATCAATCCTGGTTTTGGAAAACGATCCCCCCATTCACTATTCACAGGTCGAAATATCGGACGTGGAAATATCAAAGGGTTGTCATTTTCTCACCAAAAGTTTCGCCAGCGTCGAGTTGTTATCAAAGCTCGTTTTGTGAAATTTGCAGGGGCTGGTTTTAGAAAAGCCGTTACGCACTTAAATTATGTGCAACGTGATGGTGTTTCTAAAGAAGGAGAAGCTGGCAAACTCTATAATAAAACACTAGACGATGTGGACGGTGAAAAATTTCTAAGCCAAGCAAAAGATGACCGTCATCAATTTCGTTTTATCGTTTCGCCAGAAGAAGCAAATGAACTTAGCGACATGAAAATCTTTACTCGGGATCTTATGGCTCAAGTTGAAAAAGATTTACAAACAAAACTTAATTGGGTTGCTACAGATCATTATAACACTGACAATCCGCACACCCACATTATTGTTCGTGGAGTAGATGAGAAAGGTCGTGATCTTATCATTGCTAAAGATTATCTCTCAAGGGGATTTAGAGAGCGAGCCAGCGAGTTAATGAGTGCTGAACTTGGGCAACGCCAGAACCATGAAATCGAGCAAGCAATGAAACGAGAAACACAACAAGATCGCTTCACCTCAATTGATAAAAACCTTATTAGAAATTCCGATAATGGTTTGCTTGATATGAATAATGATGATTTGGTTAAATATTCTAAATTCAAAAGAGAGCTTGAATTATCTCGCCTCACTAAGCTCAAAGCAATGGGATTAGCAAAAGAGGTTTCTACTGGGCGCTGGCAGCTATCAGAAAAACTAGAGCCAACATTGCGCTCGCTTGCAGTGCGAGGCGATATTATAAAAACCATGCACGCACAAATGACACGGCAGGGTAAAAATCCAATAAGAAGTAATTATGAAATATTATACCCAGAAATCCAGCCAGATAAAAAGATAATTGGCAAGCTGATTGGCAAAGGTCTTTCCGATGAAATCAATGATCGTTATTATTTAATTGTAGAAGGTGTTGATGGCAAAACTCACTATGCAGATGTTGGGCAGGTTTTTGATATTGAGGCATATAAAAATGCAAGCATTGTTGAACTATCCCCGCAAAATATTGAGCCTTCAAAAGTTGATTATAATATTGCGAAAATAGCTAATGCCAACAAGGGAATATATAGCGAAGAATTGCACAAGCAACACGACCCTAAAGCCTCAAGAGAATATATCCGCACTCACATTCGGCGCTTAGAGGCATTGCGAAAAAATAATATCACTAGAAGATTTATTGATGGTAGTTGGGAAGTGCCAAATAATTATATCAATGAAATATCTCAACTTAACAAAACACGAGTAAAACAATCCCCCATAAAAATAATCACTCGCTCGCAATTCTCACTTGAAGTGCAAACATTAGCAACAGGTGCAACTTGGCTTGATAGGAATTTAATAGATAGCTCGAAAGCCTCTTTGAGTAATATAGGCTTTGGTGGCGAGGTCAAAAACGCTTTGAATGTAAGGCGAGCTTATTTATTGGCTCAAGGCTTCGCAAAAGAAACAGAAACAGGCACGACTTATCAAAGAGGGATTTTGAAAACCCTAGAACAGCTTGAAGTGAAAAAAGCGGCAACAAGCATTTCACATCAGATAGGGAAAAAATTCAAGCAAACTCAAAAGGGTGATAAGGTTGAGGGCATCTATTCCAAGCCAGTTGAACTTACCAGCGGTAAATATGCTTTAATTGAAAAATCAAAAGAATTTAGGCTTGTGCCTTGGCGCTCCGTATTAGAGCGAGCAAGAGGGCAAAGCGTTTCTGGCGTTATGAGTGGTAATGGGATTTCTTGGAATATTGGTAAAAAACGTGGAATTGGGATTTCTTAGAACTACAAGTGATGCGTAATATGTCAGAATTTTATTTTTTTTCCAATGCCTTGGCTAGGTCTTGCTGCCCTAAAATTCGCACAATAAAAACACGGCTTGTTTCAATTTTGTAATAAATCGAATGTGAGTGATAAACGCTTCTGCGGTATTCATTGCGGATATTATCAACTGCTGCATAAAGTTTAGGATTTTCTGCTAGTTCCTCAAAACGCTTTTTCATGCCCTGCTGATAATCCATAGCTTGAGTAAGACCGAATGTATCAATGCCAAAATCAAAAATGTTTTCAAAATCTTGTGCGGAGCTTTTAGCTAATTCATAACGTGCCATTTTCGCGCCGCTTCTGAATTACCTCTTTGATAATATCATCGGGTGTTTTGTTACTAGTTCCGCTTTTTTCACCTTCAATTAAGGCAGTACGGATTATTTCAATTTCATTTTGCTCATTTCTTGCCTTGCGTATTAGGTCATTCACAACCTCGCTACGGCTAGAAAATTCTTCACTCTTTATCTGGGCTTTTATCCAAGCGTCATTAGGTGGTGATATTGAAATGCTTGCTCTAGTCATTTTGCTCTCCAATAGTGATGTTTATGTGATGTAATATTACATCATTTTAATATGGGGTGCAACAACTCTTTTCAGGTTTTAGAATAAGAAATATCACGCTCTGGACTAACTTCTTCGACCTCTTAGGATGTAAGATCAATTCCACCATGCCGTTTTCCAAAACCTGCCAGTGCTGAGCCAATTTTTAGACAGTTGTTTGGTAAAACAGCCTCATCTAGATTTCGAACTATGACTATTGGCATAATGATGCTCCAAATCTTTTACTATTTGAAAATGTTTAATGATAACTGAAATGGGTATATGTCGATAAAACATAATTATATCGACATATTTACGTGACATGTCGATTAAATCGACATATACAGCTTATGTGTCGATAAACTTGGAAAAGCTAAACATGAGTGAATTTAACCCTTTGCAACCCTATAATGACCTGCCAGCTTTGCCGCCAAAGAGCGAAATTGAAAGCAAGGCAATATTAAAAGCCTGCATTGAGGCAAGGGCATCTTTGGCGGAACTTAAACAAGCAGCTTTAATGCTTCCAAATCAATCCGTTCTGATTAACACATTGCCGATGCTAGAAGCGCAAGCCAGTTCTGAAATTGAAAATATCGTCACAACAACAGATCGCATGTTTCAGTATGCAGATATTGCGCCATTAAATATCGATAGTGCAACCAAAGAAGCCTTGCAATATCGAACCGCTCTTTTTGAAGGATTTAATAATCTCAAAAGCCGCCCTCTAAACACCAATATGGCAGAAAAAATATGCTCCACAATAAAGGGGGTGGATATGAGCATTAGGAAAACTGCTGGAGCGGCATTACAAAATGATAAAAGCGGTGAAATTATTTATACCCCGCCTGAGGGTGAAAAATTGCTTAGAGATAAAATGGCTAACTGGGAGAGTTTTTTACACGAAGACAAAAATCTTGATGTTTTGATTAAAATGGCAATTTCTCATTATCAGTTTGAAGCCATTCACCCCTTTGCCGATGGTAATGGCAGAACAGGGCGCATCTTAAATATTCTTTATCTAATTGATAGTGGCTTATTAGATATTCCAATATTATATCTTTCTCGTTTTATTATTAAAAACAAAACAGACTATTATCAGCTTCTGCTCAATGTAACTTCAAAAGGGGAATGGGAAAACTGGATTATCTTTATGCTAAACGCTGTGCAGCAAACATCAAGTTGGACAGTTAAAAAAGTAAACGCCATTTTAAAACTTATAAAAGCAACAAGAGAATATATGCAAAATGAAGCACCCAAGATTTACTCATCTGAATTAGTTGATGTGCTTTTTAACCAACCCTATTGCCGCATCGCAAATCTTGAAAAAGCAAAAATTGCAAAGCGTCAAACAGGTGCGCTTTATTTAAAACAATTAACAAATATTGGTGTGTTGGACGAGCGTAAAGTTGGACGAGAAAATATCTACATCAACTCACGCTATATCCGCTTGCTAACAAGCGAAGCAAATGATTTTGAGGCGTTTTAGAAATAAGCATTTTAAGAATCAAAATAGCATTTATTTATAGGTTTTATTAGAAATAGCTTGGTGTTGGTAGTAAATACTTCTACCATGCATGAATATACAGATAGATAAAATAAAGATATAATAATGGCAAATGTAGAAAAACTTAGTGTTTCTTTATCCAAAGACTTAGCAAAAATGGTGCGTGGTGCAGTTGGAGAAAATGGATATACTTCAAGTAGTGAAGTTATTCGTGAAGCCTTGCGAGATTGGAAAGTCAAGCAGGCTATTCAGGCGGCAGATATTACACGGTTACAAAAGGCTTGGAAGCAAGGAATGCGTGATATTGAAGGTTCTCAGTTTATGGAGGTAAATTCAGAAGCAGACGCAAATGCGCTTGTTGATGATATAAAAACACGAGGGCTTAAAAAATTAGCTTCGCAACGTACAAATTAACCAACAGGGCAAAAGCAGATTTAGATAAGATTTGGTTTGAGATTGCTTTGGACAGCGAGGTCTATGCTACCCGTTTTGTTAATGAAATTGTTTCAAAATTTCCTTTATTAGCTACACAGCCAATAGCTACCCAGCCAAAAATGGCAGTTGCTCGCCCTGATATTGCCCCAGACGCTCGTGCTTTTCCTTATCGTCGTTATCTTATTTTGTATCGTGTTGAGAAACATGGAATTTCTATCGTTCGTATTATTCAAGGGTCGCAGAGGCTAGAGGGGCTTTTTGACGATGAATAATCATTCAAAACTCGCTGGCTTAGTTGGGGTTTGGTCTTTATCAAGATAAAGATCAATTCCACCATGTTGTTTCCCAAAGCCTGCCAGTGCTGAACCAATTTTTAGACGGCTTTTTGGTAAAATAACCTCATCTAAAATCAAACAAATTTCTGCCTCTGTGCTATGCCCATGCTTTTTATCACGTAGTTTTATTGCACAAAGTGTTTCTTCACTTAGATTTTGAATTATAATTACCGTCATGATTAAACCTGCAAACTTAAACTCTATATTTTGTATAATAGCAATTGATGCCAAAACCAAGTTTTGTGCTTTCCTTAGATGAAATAAGCATTTTAAGAATCAAAATAACCTCATTTTTCAAGAAATATTCAGCAAAATTAGATAGTTCTTCTCGTTTGAGAAAAACCTAAAGTTATACAGAATTATTTTTACTTTGTATCAAACAATACTCAAATAACCCTCATTAGTATTGAGTTAGACTGAATTGTAATAATTCAATTACATCAATATGTTAGCTAATATTTTTACTTGACTTTTGCCAATCTTCTCTCCCCTTTTAAGGGCAGCATGGGAATATCTCTTGTGCAAAAGAGAGGCTAAAAATGACCCCTACGAAATTCTTAATTGGTCAAATTTTTGTTGTTTTCGCTGTGGTGATTGCAACAACTTGGGCTGCCACGCAATGGGCAGCGCATATGCTTGGCTATCAAGAAGGGCTTGGATCAAAATTACTAAGTTTTGGTAATATATCAATCTATCCCCCTCATCGGCTGTATCAATGGTGGTATGCTTATGACGCTTATGCGCCAGAAGTGTTTGCCAAGGCGGGCTTGCTGGCAGCTGGTGGTGGTTTGTTTGGGATTATTATCGCTGTTATTGGATCATTATGGCGCGCGCGTCAGGACAAAGAAGTTACAACTTATGGATCATCTCGCTGGGCGCAACCACAAGAAATCAAAGACAACGGCCTTTTTGACAATTCTGGAGTTTTTCTAGGGCGTTATCAAGATAATTATCTTCGCCATAATGGCCCAGAACATATTTTGGCTTTTGCTCCAACTAGATCTGGCAAAGGTGTTGGGCTGGTTATTCCAACTTTATTGAGCTGGACAGGTAGCGCTATTATTCACGATATAAAGGGAGAGAACTGGCAACTAACTGCTGGCTGGCGTGCAAAATTCTCTCATTGTTTGTTATTTAATCCAACTGATTTAGCCAGTGCAAAATTTAACCCTCTTTTGGAAGTTAGACGTGGTGATAATGAAATTCGTGATGTTCAAAATATTGCAGATATTTTAGTTGATCCCGAAGGCTCACTTGAGAAAAGAAATCATTGGGAGAAAACCAGCCATTCTTTGTTGGTTGGTGCAATAGTTCATGTTCTTTATGCAAAGAAAGAAAAAACACTTGCTCAAGTTGCAACATTTTTAAGCGATCCAAACCAACCATTTGAGCGCACCTTAAAAACAATGCTCACCACAAATCATCTAGGTGATAAAAACATTCATCATGTTCACCCAGTTGTTGCATCTGCCGCACGAGAGCTGTTGAACAAGAGTGAGAATGAGCGATCAGGTGTTTTATCAACCGCCATGTCATTTCTTGGGCTTTATAAAGACCCAACAATTGCAAAAGTTACATCGGCTTCTGATTGGCGCATTGCCGACCTTATGAATGCAAAAAATCCAGTCTCGCTTTATCTGGTTGTGCCACCCTCAGATATTTCACGAACCAAACCGCTTATTCGCCTGTTGCTAAATCAGATAGGTCGCAGACTAACTGAAAAATTAGAGGGGGAGAAAAATAAAACTAACAAGCACCAATTGCTAATGATGCTTGATGAATTTCCTGCGCTTGGACGGCTTGATTTTTTTGAAAGCTCATTAGCTTTTATGGCAGGCTATGGCATTAGAGCTTATCTTATTGCTCAATCGCTTAATCAAATCGATAAGGCTTATTTAGAGCATAACTCAATTCTTGATAATTGTCATGTTCGCATTGTGTTTGCAACAAATGACGAGCGTACCGCAAAGCGTGTTTCTGATGGTCTTGGAACTGCAACCGAATTGCGCTCACAAAAAAACTATGCAGGTCATAGGTTAGCGCCATGGCTTTCGCATGTAATGGTTTCACGGCAAGAAACTATGCGCCAATTGCTAACTCCTGGCGAAGTAATGCAACTTCCAGCAGATGAAGAAATCATCATGCTTTCAGGGCAAGCACCAATCAAAGCTAAAAAACTTAGATATTATGAAGATCAAAATTTTGCAGGTCGTGTCCTCCCTTGCCCAAGCCTGCAAGTGGGCGGTTCTTATTTGGATCGCCCACACCAAAGATCAAATGATTGGGCAGATAATATTTGCGAACAAGAGTTGCAACTAGCTGATGAGAATAATCGCTTTGCAGAGGTTTTAGAAGATGATGGCGGCTTAAAACGTCACCCCACTATTGAAGAAAATATTATCCATCAAAAACCAGAGCAAGAAGTTGATGTTTTGAGTTTGCTTGATGACGACACAGATAATCAAATTGCAAGTCGTGATGCTGATCCTTTGAAGCAACTTTCACCCATTCAACGCGCGCACAATATGACATGCGGCACAGATAATGAATTAAAGATTTAAGTGAGATAAAATGAGCAGAACAAGAATACATATTTATCTTGGTAATGATCGAAACAGGGTAAAAAAAGCTGCAAAACTTCGTGGGGTTTCAATATCTCAACTTACTCAAGCAGCACTTATTGCTTTTCTTGATGCTGATATAGATAAACGTGAAGCATTAGTGTTGCGCCGTTTTGATAGATTATCCCGTCAAATGAATAAATTAGAGCGTGATTTTAGCGTTATTAGCGAAACACTTGCACTATTTATTCAATATCAATTAGCAATCGCCCCACCAATCCCCCTTAGCAATCAAGCAGCTGCAAAAGCACAAGCACGAGAGCGTTTTACGCATTTTATAGGTCGTGTTGCTCGCCGTATGGCAGAGGGCAAAAGTCTAATTTCTGATGTGGTTGATGAAATATCACCAAATGAAACTGACTTTTTCAAAATAGATTTGGAAAGAGAATAATGGTAAATAATCACGCCTCATTATGCCGCCAACGAGCTATGCTGATAACCGCTATGGGGCCGATTATTGGTGAGGCTCTAAACGATAAATCCGTAATTAAAATCATGGCAAACCCTGATGGCTCGCTCTGGCTTGATAAACATGGTCAAGGTCGCATTAGAGCTGGTGATTTATTGCCTGCAGATGCCGAGCGCATCATTCGCCTTATTGCAAGTCATATTCGCATTGAATGCAATGATAATTCGCCCATTGTTTCAGCAGAACTGCCTCAAACAGGCGAGCGTTTTGAGGGAATACTGCCCCCAATTGTATCTAGCCCATGCTTTGCTATTAGAAAACCCGCAGGAATAATTTATACGCTTGCTGATTATGTAGAAGCAGGAATTATGACAGCCTTGCAGGCAAAATATTTAAGCCTAGCAATAGCTGAAAAGAAAAATATTATCGTTGTTGGTGGCACATCAAGCGGCAAAACCACTCTAACAAATGCGCTGTTGAGCGAGCTTATAGAACTTGATGAGCGAGTTGTAATTATTGAAGATACTCGTGAGCTTCATTGTCCTGTTCCTGATTTAGTATCACTTAGAACAAAACCAGGGGTGGCGGCTATGTCAGACCTTGTTCGCTCAACAATGCGCTTAAGACCAGATCGCATTATTGTTGGTGAAGTGCGTGGAGCTGAAGCATTAGATATGCTCAAAGCATGGAATACTGGCCACCCGGGCGGCGTTGCAACCTTGCACGCCAATGGCACACTTGGCGCTCTTTATCGACTTGAGCAACTAATACAAGAGGCTGTTATCACAGTTCCTCGCCGCCTTATCGCTAACACCATAGATATTTTAGTTTTCATCAAAGGGCGTGGCAACGAACGACGCATTGATTGCATTCGTGAAGTCAAAGGTCTTGCCAGCAATAATGACTATCAACTTTGCTTGCCTGATGAATTATCCCCCAAGCCAAATTCACCTCAATCAAACATAACAAGGAATATAATAGATGAGAAAAATCACGCCAATGATGATGAATAAATCGTCATTTCAAATAGTAATAGCTTTAACAATTATAACTTTTAGTTCTGCTAGCGCATATGGTGCAGGATCAGGATTGCCATGGGAAGCGCCATTACAATCTATTCTTGAATCTATTACTGGCCCTGTCGCAAGAATTATTGCCGTAATGGTTATCACGCTAACAGGTCTAACACTTGCTTTTGGTGAAACTAGTGGTGGAATGCGCCGTTTAATTCAAATTGTTTTTGGTCTTTCAATTGCTTTTGCCGCTGCAAGTTTTTTCCTTAGCTTCTTTAGTTTTGCAGGCGGAGCAATAGTATCAAGTGGAGCGATTGTATAATGAATGGATATATCATTCCCCTTCATCAATCGCTAACTCAAGCCATTATGCTTGGTGGTGCGCCACGCAATGTTGCAATTTTTATTGGCACGCTTAGTGCAGCAATTGGTCTTGGTTTGCAACTATGGATTGCAGGTCTAATCATCTGGCTTTTGGGGCATGGCATAGCCGTGCTTGCCGCAAAAAAAGACCCCCAATTCATGGACGTTTTAATGCGCCATATAAAACACAAGCCATTTTTGGGGGTATGATAGATGTTCAATCTTGGTGAATATAAAAAGCGCTCAAATAAACTTGCTGATTACCTTCCTTGGGCATCAATCATTGCCAAAGGAATTATTCTAAATAAAGACGGCTCATTTTTACGTTGTGCAAAATATAGAGGCCCAGATTTAGAAAGCGCTACACAATCTGAATTGATAGCCACCAGTGCGCGCATCAATGATGCCTTAAAACGATTTGGCTCTGGTTGGGCATTGAGCTTTGAGGCAGATCGTCATGAAATTACTAATTATCCAAATTCTGATTTCCCTGATCCAGCATCATGGTTATTAGATGAAGAAAGGCGCAATGATTTTGAAGAAGAAAAACCTCATTTTGATACGTCTTTTTATATTACACTTTGTTATTTACCACCAAAGGATCATACAAGCAAAGCCGAGCGCTTTTTACTTGAAACACCAGATGATAAACGCTCATTAAATGCGCAAGATCATCTAAACTCTTTTATCACTCAAACTAATAGAGCCTTTGATTTATTTGCCAGTATTTTACCTGAATTTAAGCCATTAGATGATGCAAAGACTTTAACATATTTACATAAAACTATTTCAACTAAGCGTCATAATATTTTAGTGCCTAAAACCCCCATTTATCTTGATGCCATTCTTGCTGATTGCCCTCTTAGTGGTGGTTTAGAGCCAATGTTGGGGGAAGCGCATTTACGCATTTTAACAATTTTATCTTTCCCTAATTCAACAACACCTGGAATATTTGATGAACTTAATAAGTTGGGAATTTCTTATCGTTGGCACACCCGTTTTATTGCAATGGATAAAGCACAAGCAACAAAAGCGCTTAGTAAATATCGCCGCCAATGGTTTGCTAAACGCAAAAGTGTTGTAGCGCTTCTTAAAGAAGTAATTACAAATGAGCAAAGCGCACTTGTAGATAGTGATGCAGATAATAAAGCCCTTGATGCAGACGAAGCCTTGCAAGAATTGGGGGGTGATCATGTTGCTTATGGATATTTCACAACAAGCATTGTTTTATTAGATAAAGACGCGGCACTTGTTAGTGAAAAAGTTCGCACTATTGAAAGAGTTATAAACAGTGCTGGTTTTGCAAGCATAAACGAAACTGTTAATGCAATTGATGCTTGGCTTGGCACTTTGCCTGGTCATCTTTATGCCAATGTGCGCCAGCCAATTATCTCTACTCTAAATCTAGCACATATGATGCCGCTTTCATCTGTTTGGGCAGGCCCTTTGCGCAATGAGCATTTAGACGCTCCCCCCTTATTAATGACTAAAACAAGCGGCGCAACACCTTTTCGCCTATCCCTACATCAAGGCGATGTTGGTCACTCTATTATTGTTGGGCCAACAGGTGCTGGCAAATCAGTTTTATTATCACTGATTGCTATGCAGTTTCGCCGCTATAAAGATTCACAAATATATATTTTTGATAAGGGCGGATCAGCACGCACCGCAACACTTGTTATGGGCGGCACATGGTTTGATTTAGGAACAGATAGTGTTTGCGCGTTTCAGCCACTAGCAAACATTGAAGATAAAAATAAAAGAGCATGGGCGCATGAATGGGTATGCTCGCTTATTGCGCATGAAAAAGTTTCTTTAACCCCAGACATAAAAGATAGCGTTTGGTCTTCGCTTTGCTCTTTAGCACAAGCACCAATTAAAGAGCGCACTTTAACAGGCTTAGTTGCGCTGCTTCAAAGCAATATATTACGCCAAGCATTGCAACCCTATACGCTTAACGGCCCGCATGGTCGCCTTCTTGATGCTGATGAAGACAGGCTTAATCTTTGCGATGTTCAGTGTTTTGAGATGGAAGAACTCATGCACACAAAAAGTGCAACTCTTCCAGTGCTAACCTATCTTTTTCATAGGCTTGAAATGCGTTTTGATGGCAGACCAAGCCTGCTTATTCTTGATGAAGCATGGGTATTTTTAGATGATCCCGAATTTTCCAGTCGCATTCGTGAATGGCTTAAAACACTTAGAAAACGCAATGTTTCGGTTATTTTTGCAACGCAATCTCTTTCTGATATTGCTAATTCAAGCATTGCGCCTGCGATTATTGAAAGTTGCCCGTCTAGGATATTTTTACCAAATGAGCGGGCAAACGAGCCACAATTGCGAAAAATATATGATCAATTTGGATTAAACGAGCGCCAGTGCGAAATTATCTCGCACGCCATTCCCAAACGAGAATATTATTTTCAATCACGCAATGGCAATCGCTTATTTGAACTTGCTCTTGGCTCGGTTGCGCTTGCCTTTTGCGCCGCTTCACAAAAGGCAGATCACCAAACACTTACACGTATCTTAAATCAGGAACAACCAGATGGTTTTCTTAATTCATACCTCAAAGAAAGAAACCTCTCTTGGGCATTACCGCTCATTGAACATTTTAACAGGAGTAAAAAATGAAAAATCTCAAAAGATATATATTTGCATTCATGTTCACTTTTTTATCATTGATACAACCAGTGCAAAAGGCACATGCATTTGTCATTCCAGTTTTTGATGCAAATAGTTTTAGCCAAGATCTAATAAGCGCCGCACGAACCATAGAGCAGATAAATAACCAAATATCCCAATTACAAAACCAAGCGCAAATGCTGATAAATCAGGTTAAAAATCTTACTAATCTGCCAACATCTATTGCTAGTGATTTACAAAATTCTCTTTCAAACATTGACGCACTTGTTCGACAAGCTCGCAATATATCTTATCAAGTTACAGAAATAGATTCTTATTTTAATCGTCTTTATCCTCAGCAATATAGTGCTGCCACCTCATCATCACAAATCTTTCAAGACGCAAAAGAAGCATGGAATATTGCTCGTGAAGGTTTTCAACATTCAATGCAAGTGCAAGCAAAAGTTGTTGAGCAAGTGCGAAGTGATTCAAATGTTCTTGATAGTTTAATAACTCAAAGCCAAAGCGCAATAGGTAATTTGCAAGCAACACAGGCAGGCAATCAATTGTTAGCATTAAACGCTAAACAAACCATGCAACTCCAAACTCTATTAGCGGCATCTGCTCGTGCTGTTGCACTTGATAAAGCAGCTTCATTGGCAACTAAAGAACAAGCACGCGCTCATTTTCAAAACTTTCTTGGCGATAGCTCACCCTATTCAAGATAGAGAAAGAGAATAGATATGAATGATTTAAATATTATTGACCAATTCATGCAAACATTTGTCACCTATATCGATAGTGGATTTGGGCTACTTTCAACAGACATTGCATTTTTAACAACAATTCTAATCGGGATTGATATAACTCTTGCTGGTCTTTTTTGGGCATTATCAGATGATAAATCTGTTATTCCTGCTCTTATAAAAAAGGTGCTATATATAGGTGTTTTTGCTTATATCATAAATAACTTTGCTTTCCTCTCAAGAGTTATTTTTGAAAGTTTTGCAGGCCTAGGATTAAGAGCAACTGGAACTGGACTAAGCATAGCCGATCTTATGCGTCCGGGATTTGTGGCTGCAACTGGTTATCAATCAGCAGAACCTATTTTAGCAGAAGTTAGCAATCTTATTGGCCCAATAGCATTTTTTGAGAATTTTGTAACAATTGCAGTTTTAATGTTTGCTTGGGCTGTTGTCTTATTAGCGTTTTTTATCTTAGCAATTCAATTATTTATAACAATTCTTGAATTCAAACTAACAACACTTGCTGGCTTTATTTTAATTCCATTTGCCCTTTGGAATAAGACATCATTCTTAGCTGAAAAAGTGCTTGGCAATGTGGTTTCTTCTGGAATTAAACTAATGGTTTTAGCCGTAATTGTTGGGATAGGCTCAACAATTTTTGGAGCATTCACCAGTGCCTTTAGCGGCCCAACAATTACACTTGAGCAAGCACTATCAACCGTTTTAGCTGCAATGTCACTTCTTTTACTTGGCATTTTTGGGCCAGGCATTGCCGCTGGCATTGTTTCTGGCGGCCCTCAACTTGGTGCAGGAGCGGTTGCTGGAACAGCGTTAGGTGTTGGTATTGGCGCAGCAGGTGCGGCTCGTATTGCAACTTCTGGCGCACGCATTGGCGCAACAGGAGTTGGAGCGGCATTAAAAGCAGGCTCTGCAGTAGCAGGAGGTGCAAATGCTTCATATAATTTAGCAAGTTCAACCTCTCAATCAAGTGGAGTAGCTAATGTTGCGGCTGGTATTTCTGGTGTAGCAAAAGCTGGAGCTGGTGCTATTAAAAATAGCGTTAGCAATGTTGCTTCTAATGCCACGTCTAGCGTCAAGCAGGCATATAATGCTGGTGGTCAAAAAGCATTTAGCGCAACTGGCGGCACTTTACCAAATAACGAAAGCCAGCCAGCAAGCGGCAGTGCCAGTGTCAGTGCCAGTGGCACAGATAATGCACCTCAACGGGCGCAACAACTTCAATCAAACCAAAGCCGCCAGCACTTACGTGAAGGAGCGGTAATGGCTGCTCATACTTTACGTGATGGCGATAGGTCAGGCTCTGGCGATAGCCCTCAATTAAAGGATAGTGACGAATGATTTTCAAACGCCCAACAAATAAATACTCGAACACGCCAAAGCCAATAACCCCTTATCAAAAGGCAGCTCAAATATGGGACGAAAGAATTGGCTCGGCAAGAACTCAAGCACGTAATTGGCGGCTTATGGCTTTTGCTTCAATCGCTTTAATGAGCATTTTATCAATGACGCTAGTTTGGCAAAGCCTACAAAGCCGCATAACACCTTATGTAATTGAAATAGACAAATTGGGTGAAATACGTGCGGTTGGTGCAGCTACTGATATTTTTAAGCCAAGCGATGCACAAATTGCATATCATTTGGCAGCTTTCATAAAACGAGTTCGAGCGGTTTCTATTGATCCTGTTGTTGTGCGCCAGCAATGGCTAACAGCTTATGATTTTACAACTGATCGAGCAGCGCTAGTCTTAAACGAATATGCCAGA
>JAJRPR010000038.1 GCA_024280655.1 Alphaproteobacteria bacterium
GAAAATGCATCTTGCCATATTGCGTTGGGGCAATGTTATTCTAAATGTTTTGTTGATAATGAAAATATTACAAAACAGCAGGTAAAAGAGCAGGGCGGCAATAGTTCAGCAATTCACATCGACTGGATGATCGGATCTAGCGATATGGATATTGATGGTATTACTAAAACTGGAGAAAAAGTGCCAGTTTTTAGAAAAGGTGAATGGGCTTAGTTTACGTATTTTTTGCCCGCTGGGCAGCGGGCTACTGGATTTTCGTGTAGCTTCTTTCTCTCACGCGACGGGCTAGCACGGTATGACGATGGAGTGGGGTGTTAAAGCGAAGTTGTCATGCTGAACGAAGTGAAGCATCTTTAACTCTAAACATAAGATTCTTCACTTCGTTCAGAATGACAGAGGAGGAGTAGAAATTACATTGTGGGTAGCTACAAACTAAATACCATCACCAAAATTTGATTGCAAAAAGGCTCGGACATTTCTGCCCGAGCCTAATATTTTTTTACAATGAGTAGTTAGGTAATGTGCTTCCTTAGAAGCCCATACCTCCACCATTCGGGTTGGCTTGACCAACCTCGAACACTTAATGATTGGGGCGAGTATGGTCTTCTTTAGAAGCCCATACCTCCACCATTCGGGTTGGCTTGACCAACCCGAACACTTAATGATTTGGGCGAGTATGGTCTTCTTTAGAAGCCCATACCTCCACCCATGCCACCCATTCCGCCCATGTCTGGCATTCCGCCGCCAGCTGGTGCTGCTTCTTGTGGAACTTCGGCAATCATAGCCTCTGTTGTAATAAGAAGTGAAGCAACTGATGCAGCGTCTTGTAGTGCTGTGCGCACAACTTTAACCGGATCAACAATGCCCATTTCAATCATGTCGCCATATTCAGAAGTTTGGGCGTTATAACCAAAATTATCTGATTTGCTTTCAAGCACTTTACCAACACCAATCGATGCCTCATCGCCTGAGTTAGTAGCGATTTGACGAATTGGAGCTTGTAGCGCACGACGTACAATGCCAATACCAGCTTGTTGGTCAGCATTTACACCCTTAGCTTTAAGATTTGCAGCTGCACGAAGTAGCGCAACGCCACCCCCTGCAACAATACCTTCTTCAACTGCCGCACGAGTTGCATTAAGAGCATCTTCAACACGATCTTTACGCTCTTTAACTTCAATTTCAGTCGAGCCGCCAACTTTAATCACCGCAACACCACCAGCTAATTTTGCTAGACGTTCTTGTAGTTTTTCACGGTCATAATCAGAAGTTGTATCTTCAACTTGAGCTTTAATTTGTGAAACGCGTCCCTTTATATCTTCACTTGTGCCAGCGCCATCAATAATAGTTGTTGTTTCTTTATTGATTTCAACTTTTTTGGCAGTGCCAAGCATATCAATAGTTACATTTTCAAGCTTAATGCCCATTTCTTCTGAAATAAGAGTGCCACCAGTAAGAATTGCAATATCTTCAAGCATTGCTTTACGACGATCACCAAAACCTGGAGCTTTAACCGCTGCAACTTTTAGACCACCACGAAGACGGTTAACAACAAGAGTTGCCAGCGCTTCGCCGTCAATATCTTCTGCAATAATAAGAAGTGGACGAGAAGATTGCACAACGCTTTCAAGAATTGGCAACATTGGTTGAAGGGAAGAGAGCTTTTTCTCATGTAAAAGAATAAGCGGATCTTCAAATGACGTTGTCATTTTTTCTGGATTAGTTGCGAAATATGGTGAAAGATAACCACGATCAAACTGCATGCCTTCAACAACTTCAGTTTCAGTTTCTAGTGATTTAGCTTCTTCAACTGTGATAACACCTTCATTACCCACACGTTGCATAGCGTCGGCAATTTGATCACCAATAGCATTTTCGCCATTAGCAGAAATTGTGCCAACTTGGGCAATTTCTTCAACTGTTGAGATGATTTTATTTGCTTTGCTAAGATTGCCAACAACTTCAGTGATAGCTAAATCAATGCCACGTTTTAGATCCATTGGGTTCATGCCAGCCGCAACAAGCTTAACGCCTTCTGTTACGATAGATTGCGCAAGAACTGTAGCCGTTGTTGTGCCATCACCCGCTGTGTCATTAGTTTTTGAAGCAACAGCACGCACCATTTGTGCGCCCATATTTTCAAATTTATCTTCAAGTTCGATTTCTTTGGCAACTGTAACACCATCTTTAGTGATACGTGGTGCGCCAACAGATTTGTCAATAATAACATTACGGCCTTTTGGTCCAAGTGTTACTTTCACAGCATTTGCAAGAATATTTACGCCACGTAACATTTTGTCACGAGCTTCGGTTGAGAATTTTACTTCTTTTGCAGCCATTATATTAGCTCCTTAAAAATTGTTAAAATTTAGATCGTGAAACGGTTTAAGAACCAATCACGCCCATTATGTCGCTTTCCTTCATAATCAATAATTCATCATTATCAATTTTGATTTCGGTGCCTGACCATTTGCCAAACAGCACACGATCACCTGGCTTTACATCAAGCGCTACTACTTTGCCGCTATCATCACGTGTACCCAGCCCAACCGAGACCACAACACCTTCAGATGGTTTTTCTTGCACTGTATCAGGGATAATAATACCACCAGTAGTTTTTTCTTCACTATCAACGCGGCGAACTACCACGCGGTCGTGTAGGGGACGAAAACCCATGTTTCACTCCTTCAATTTATTTATTCATCAGAATTGATGATTGTTTAAGTTTGTTAGCACTCGCCATTATAGAGTGCTAATGAATGGAGTGGATATATGTAGGAAAGGGAAAAGAGTCAAGGTTTTAGAGAAAAAATTGAAGTTTTTAGCTAGAAATTGCACTAAAATTTTCAAATTCACCCCATGATTGTCGCTTGCGATAAATTGTTGAGGGGCTAATTTCAAGTGCTTTGGCGGCGCTGGCAATATTACCATTAAATAATAATATAGCATCTTCAATGATTTTTTGTTCTTGTTGCCACATAGGTTTAATTGGCTTGGCGGACTCAATTCCAGTTGCATTTATGCTAAACTCATTATTATTTCCAACGCCAATCATATTTGGATTAATGCCAATATTTTGCTTAGCGTTTAGATATTTATCATTAGCATGTTCATGCGAAAGCTTTTTTAAACAATTACCCAATTCCATAGAGCCAATAGGTTTTGTAATAATATCATGCGCCCCAGCTTGCATTGCACTAAGTGTTGAGGAAACAGAATTTTCATTTGAAAGGGCAATAACTTTTGCTTTTCCAGCCAATCGACAAAATGAATTAAGGTTTTCCTCGCTTAATTGATCGCTTAAATCAATTATTACAATATCAAACTCGCTGGTGCGCAATAAGTTCATTGTAACAGAATAATCATTAATTCTAATGATATCTAACTGAGTGCCTAAAAAATGGGATAGATACTGTGTATTTATTAGATTTTCGTCTTCATGGTTTTCTAATAATAAAACACGAACATATTTATTTGTCATTTCGTTTAAGATAACTGGCTCATACATTTAAATTATCCCCCATTTTTGGGCACTTGTTATTATTTTGGCTTTCTGCTTGCCTTAATTATCAACGAACATAGTAAATAAATAGTTTTGCTTAACAAGATTATTGCCTATTTTTGGATATTTTTCTTTGGAAGCCAATAAATTGCGCTATTAATAATAAGAGAATCGTCAAAAATTAACAAAGGCAGTATTTAGCGGTGCAATTACTGGTTTATATTTTTATATTTTTATTGGGGCTAGCTTTAGCCTTTGGTGCATATTTGGGTCTAACTTTTACTCCCATTGAAGCTGTTTTGTTGGGTATTGTTGCAATAAGTTTGGCTGTTATAATATTTGAGCGCACTTTACGCCTCCGCGCTGAAGAAAGATTTGAGAAAGGCATTGAAGATCTTTCACGCCTTCTTTCAACCAATGCCCAAGCAGGCCAAGTTCTTTCTAAAAGAATGAATAAGATGATAGACCAAGATAGTGGCAATAGGCTCGAAATAATGGAAGCCGATGTCTCAGTCTTAGGTAGTGTTGTTCGCCAAGTTGCAGAAGCTGTTGCACAACTAGAAGAAGCACAGGCAAAAGCTGATAATGCCTCTCCATCTTTAAGTGTAAAACAAGAAATTAAAAATATTATTGATCCAATTGTACCCATTAAAGATGTTAAAAAGGCTCTTGATGATGGTCGAATAATAATTCATTCTAGTGAAATTATAGGTCTGCCAAAAAGACAAGTGCAAGCTTATGACCTCATACCACACATGCAATTAGAAAATGGCCAGATGAAAAAAGCTGCTGATTTTATTCCTCAAACGGGGAGCGAAAATATGGTTCGTAAAATAGATCAGTTTGGATTTAAGCGAGTATTTGAATATTTAGAAAATGTTAATAAAAGCGAAGAGACAAAGAGTGAGTTAATACCCATTCATGTGCCAATTTCTAGAGCCACTCTTTCAGATATTTCCATTGTTGAATGGATAATTGCTCAACTTGATATTAGTCGTGATTTGGCTAGAATTATTAGTTTTTCAATTCCCGAAAATCAGTTTAATTCTTTAGATAATAAAGAAAAAATCAATTTGGCGGCCTTAGTTGAAAAGGGCTCTTCTATTTCTATCAAAGATGTAAAAAACCTACGCATGGATTTTGCAGACCTAAGACATAATAATGTTTCTTCTGTTCGTGCAAATTCTACTATCTTTATAAATGAAACAGAAAAACTAACTGATTATGAGGCATCAGATGTAGCTTCTTACATTTCACGTTTTGGAATAGATTTAATCATGTCAAACGGTCAGAACGAAGAACAAATATTATCTTTACTTGAAGACGATATTAGTTTTATTAGCGGGGAATATGTTTCTCCTGCAAAGCCTGCGCTTTCAGCCCTCAAGCATTTTGAAGGTCGTGTTAAGGCAACAGGGTGAAATTTAATTTCAAGCTAAATAAAAATTCAAGCTAAATAAAAATTAATGGATATATAGTGATTAATAGTGCCAAACAAATAACGAGCTTTTCTGATATTTCTAACAACTACTCAGCCCTAATTTGTGATATTTGGGGGGTGGTGCATAATGGTCTTGTTGCGAATGAAGAAGCAGTTGCAGCACTAATAAAATATCGCCAAATGGGTGGTAAAGTAATTCTTGTAACAAATGCTTCACGCACTGCGCCTTTCATTAAAAAAATGCTTGATAGTATGAATATTACTCAAGAGGTCTATGATGTGATTGTTACTTCTGGCGATGTAACTAGAAATCATATCAAAAAATATTCAGGCGATATAATTCACCATGTTGGTCCAATTAGTAACGAAGTGGTTTTTGATGGGCTTAATATTACAAAAGGTAGCGCACAAGAGGCAAAAGCCATTGTAATAACGGGGTTAGACAAGGACGATGATGGTTTAGAAAAATATCAGACCCGCTTAAATAAGTGGCTAGGATTAGGGTTAGAGTTAATTTGCACTAATCCCGATAAGGTGGTCGAAATTGGTGATAAGATTTTATATTGCCCTGGAGCAATAGCTGATCTTTATCAAGAGATGGGCGGAAAAATAATAATGGCGGGTAAGCCAAGCGAAGTTATTTATAATGCAACTTTTCTTGAGCTTGAAAAAATTACAGGCAATAAAATAAACCTGAAAACGATTTTGGCAATAGGTGATAGTGTACGCACCGATGCAACAGGAGCTGCCAATATGGGGATTGATTTTCTGTTCATTGCTGGATCAATCCATAAAGAAGAAATTGGTGCTTTTGGCAATGTTGACGAAAAAATTCACCAGCTAGTTGCACCAAGTAAAGCTAATTTAATTGGCTATCAGATTAGGTTAAAATAACTCATCAATCGCTGATTGATCTACCCCTTCACCATCAAGGGCAGGCCCATTAAGCAACAAGTCTTTTTTGCGTTGTTGTTTGGCGTTTAATTCTTCTTTTGGTGCTTCTTCCCCAGTGCCCGACATATCAAGCATTTCGCATAAAAGGTTTATTCTCTCTTCAATAATTTCAACCGTTTCAACAATTTTAGTAACTCGTTGCCCAGTTAAATCTTGGAAAGAACAGGCCTCAAAAATATGCATCATTTTGTCAGAAACCATATTTTTATATTCTTCAATATCATTACCATCATATTCCATCACAGATTCAGCAGCCTCCATAATAGAATTGGTCGCCCCCTCTGTTGCATCAACAATGGCCGAAAGCTCACGCCCCATTTCAGGAATTTTATTTTCTGAAATATCATCAGCACGAACTTTAGCTATTTCATGGCGCAAACCTTCAATGCGCAATAATATCCCTCTTAATTCTGTGTGAATAGTTGAATCGATTTGCCGCAAAAGTGGCTGTAATGAGCTGGTTAATAATTCTGCCACTCCAATAACATCGGTTAGCGACATATTTTTAGTTTTATTTTGCTTGAGCTTATCACTTAGTGTTATTAGTGCATCAATAGAAGAATTATCAGGTTGTTGTTGTTTTGCTTGAGCTGCGCCCATAATTATTCTCCAAATACTGCATCAATTTTACCCTTTAATGTCTGCGCATTAAACGGCTTAACAATGTAATTATTTACCCCTGCTTTTTTGGCGGCAATAACATTTTCAGTCTTTGATTCTGCCGTTACCATAATAAATGGTGTTCGTGCCGTATCACCTGCTGCCCGCACTTGCTTAAGCAGTTCATAGCCAGTCATTGGCTCCATATTCCAATCAGAAATTATCAATGAATATTTCTTTTCTTTTATTCTTTCTAATGCCTGTGTGCCATCTGATGCATCATCAACATTAAGAAACCCAAGCTGCTTTAAAAGGTTACGAATAATTCTAATCATCGTTGCATAATCATCAACTATTAAAATTGGCATCGCATTATCAATCGCCATATTATTTACTCCACTAAAACTCATTACTTTTGGATCAAAACCTTTTTGCCCCAATTAGCATCAAGATTAACCTTGCCTGCTAAAGTGTTAGTAAAATAATCTATTGGTAGAAATCACTATAGTAATTATGAACTTGCAAAACATGAGTGAATTGTTGCAAATACAAAGATATATATTTTTAATTAATGAGGTTACTTTGTCAGATTTTAAGATTATGCACAAATTAGAAAACGTGCCAGAAGCTTTGCAAAATTGCGTGCTGGCAATCGGAAATTTTGATGGCTGTCATCTTGGGCATCAACGTATTTTTTCCTCCGCACTTGATATTGCCAAAGCCAGTAATGCACCTGCCTTAGTGCTAAGTTTTGAGCCACACCCAAGAGATGTATTTGCGCCAAAGCCATTTATATTTCGCTTAACCGATGGGCAGCAAAAGGCGCAAATTGTTAAAGCGCTTGGTTTTGATGGTATAATAATAATGCCATTTGATAGGGACTTAGCTGCAATGGAAGCGCAAGATTTTGTGCAGAAATATTTCATTGATGCGCTGAATGTTAAGGCGATTTGCGTTGGTGAGGATTTTCATTTTGGTAAAAATCGTAAAGGCACGCCTGAATTTTTAGCGCATAGCGGCTCTAAAAATGGCTTTGAAGTACATCAGCTAAACCTGTTGGTGCAGGGGCAAGAAACCATATCTTCTTCTCGTATTAGAAAATGCCTAAGTGAGGACGGTCTAAATGTTGCTAATCGTTTGCTTAATTATCATTGGATTGTTGAGGGAATAGTAATTGAGGGGGACAGAAGAGGGCGAGAGCTTGGATACCCCACTGCAAATTTTGTACTTCCAAATAATTCAAACCTTGCGCAAGGCGTTTATGCAGTTCGGGTAAAACTAGGCGAGCGCTTGTTTGATAGCGTTGCTTCGTTTGGTAAGCCAATGTTTAATAATAGCCAACCGCCATTTGAGGTACATATTTTTGATTTTGATGAAGATATTTATGGTCAAAACATAGAAGTCGCGCTAATAGAGCATATTAGAGGACAAATGATTTTTGATAATTTAGACGAATTGATTGTGCAAATGGATAAAGATAGCGAAAAAGCAAGAAATATATTGAGCAATATTAAGCCAATATCTGCGCTTGATGCCAATAGAGGCATAATTATTTAGGGATAGCGGCCTTGCCCCTGTTCCTGAAAATTTTCAAATAAATCTAAAAATAATTCCTAAAAATATGAGCTGCCAAATGAGCAATAATAATTCAGATAAAACCGACTATTCCAAAACATTATATTTACCGAAAACCGATTTCCCAATGCGAGCTGGCTTGCCAAAACGTGAGCCAGAATGGCTAAAACGCTGGGAAGATATGGGGCTTTATCAGCGCCTTCGTGAGCAAAGCAAGGGCAAAGAAAAATTCATTTTGCACGATGGTCCTCCATACGCCAACGGGCATATTCATATTGGCACAGCGATTAACAAAATGCTCAAAGATTTAGTATCTCGTTCAATGCAAATGCTTGGCTATGATAGTCCTTATGTTCCAGGTTGGGATTGTCATGGATTGCCGATTGAATGGAAAATTGAAGAGCAATATCGAGCAAAAGGCAAGAATAAAGACGATGTGCCGATAAACGAGTTCCGCAAAGAATGTCGCACCTTCGCCGCCAAATGGATTGATGTGCAACGAGAAGAATTTAAGCGGCTTGGCGTGGTTGGTGAATGGGACAATCCCTATACCACAATGGCATTTGACGCTGAGGCAACTATTGCGCAAGAGCTAATGAAATTCTCAATGTCAGGCCAGCTTTATCGTGGCTCAAAACCTGTAATGTGGAGCGTGGTTGAGAGGACGGCGCTGGCGGAAGCTGAAATAGAATATTATGATGTTGAGAGTGATGCTATTTGGGTTAAATTTCCTGTGGTGGCAACTCATATAAAAGATATTGTTAAGACTGATAGTTATGGGAATAATGAAATTTTGGATCGACATGATACAATTATTTCAAATAGCTTGCCGTTAGACCAACAAAATAAAAATTTACTTATAGGCGCCTCTATTGTTATTTGGACAACCACCCCTTGGACTATTCCTGCTAATCGAGCGATCAGCTATTCTGATAAAATATCTTATGGTCTTTATGAAGTAACAGCAGCAGGAAATGATTTGGTCCGCAAGTTGGCGAGAGGCTGATTTTTGCTGATGGCAGGGCGCAAGCGTGTGCTACGCAAGCAAAACTTACTTTTAATCGTTTGGCTGATGTTCCTGCTGGAGATTTAGCTGGAATAACCTGCGCTCACCCCCTTTCAGGACTTGGTGGTAGGAATTATGGATTTTCTATCCCGTTATTAAAGGGCGATCATGTAACGGACGAAGCAGGAACTGGCTTTGTGCATACCGCCCCTGGTCATGGCATGGACGATTATGAAATTTGGAACGCAAAGGCACGTGAAAATGAGGCTAAGGGAATAGACACAACAATTCCAATGTGCGTTGATGAAGCGGGATATTACACAAAAGACGTGCCGTTTTTTGGCGTAGATTCTCCCGATGGTGCGGCTCGTGTAATTGATGATAAGGGCAAAAAGGGCGATGCTAATAAACGTGTGATTGCCGCTTTGATTGAGGCTAATAATCTTTTTTCTCGCTATCGCATTAAACATTCATATCCGCATTCGTGGCGTTCAAAAAAGCCAATAATTTTTCGCAATACTCCGCAATGGTTTGTTTATATGGATAAAGATTTGGGTGGTGAAAAAATCAATGGCGAAAGCGACACTCTAAGAAACCGCGCCCTAACCGCCATCGATGAAACAAAATTTGTGCCAGAAGCAAGGCGCAATCGCCTTCGTGCAATGATTGAAACTCGCCCAGATTGGGTGCTTTCTCGCCAACGTGCTTGGGGTGTTCCAATCAGTGTTTTTGTCAATAAAGAAACAGATGAAATCTTAAAAGATGAAGAGGTGAACAAGCGCATTGTTGAGGCGTTTGAAAATGAGGGTGCTGATGCTTGGTTTGCTGATGATTCAGCTGCTCGTTTCTTGGGCGACAAATATAACGCCGATGAATGGCAGCAAGTAACCGATATTTTAGACGTTTGGTTTGATAGCGGCTCAACCCATGCTTTTGTTTTACGCAATAAAAAACGCTGGCCGCACCTGCAATTCCCTGCAACTGTTTATATGGAAGGCTCAGACCAACATCGAGGCTGGTTTCATTCATCATTGCTTGAAAGTTGCGGCACAAACGGATTTGCGCCCTATGAATCGGTGTTAACGCACGGTTTTACTATGGATAAAAAAGGCTTCAAAATGTCTAAGTCTTTAGGCAATACCGTTGCACCACAAGATATCATCAAGCAATATGGCGCAGATATTTTGCGCCTTTGGGCAGCTTCGATTGATTATACAGAAGATCATCGCATTGGTGATGAAATACTTAAAAACAATGTTGAATCCTATCGTAAAATGCGCAATTCTTTCCGCTTTTTACTCGGCAATTTAGCGCACTTCAAACCAGAAGAAGCAGTGGCACAAAAAGACATGCCAGAGCTTGAGCAACTGATGTTACATCGCCTGTTTGATTTAGATAAGCAGGTGAAAAAAGCTTATTTTGCCTATGATTATAAAAAAGTAGTTTCACTGTTGAGTAATTTTATGAATATCGAACTTTCGGCATTTTATTTTGATATTAGAAAAGACGCGCTTTATTGCGATGCACCCTCTTCAAACGTGCGCCGCTCAGCACTTAGCGTATTAAACGAATTGTTCAACCATCTTACAGTGTGGCTTGCGCCAATTTTGGTTTTCACAATGGAAGAAATTTGGCTTGAGCGATATGATGAAAAAGATAGTTGCGTGCATTTACAGACTTTCCCCGAAGTAGATGCAAATTGGCAAAATGATGAATTGTTTGAAAAATGGACAAAAATCCGTAAAATCCGAAAAGTAGTAACAGGTGCGCTTGAGATTAAACGTAAAGAAAAAAATATTGGTTCTTCCCTTGAGGCAGCGCCAAAGGTCTATATTTCAGACACTGATTTGTTCGTAGCGCAACATGGTAGCGATATGGCAGAGATTTGCATTACATCTGATATTGAAATCATTCAAAATGAGGGGGCACTAGAAGCCTTTAGGATTGAAGATGTGGCTGGTGTTTCAGTTGTATTTGAGCGAGCAAAAGGCACTCGCTGCGAAAGGTCTTGGAAATTCTCATCAGATGTTGGAGCAGATAAGGATTATCCAGATATTTCACCAAGAGATGCGTTAGCTATGCGTGAATTAAAAGACTTAGGCCTATTGCCTGAAGGATAATAGTGATGAATATTAGCAAAAATGGCATGTATTTAAGTCTAATATTTGGGTTGTTTGGGCTGTTTATTGATAGGGCGCATAAATATTTTCAGATAAATATGATGGGCTGGACTGGTGGTGAATATATTAATGTTACTAGTTTTTTCGACTATATTTTAGTTTGGAATAGAGGTGTGTCTTTTGGTCTGTTTTCTTCATTGCCGCCGATATTTTTATATATGATTATTGGTTCAGCGCTTATTATTATATTTGTCTGGTGGTTAAGGGCAGATGACACTCTAACACGGGTAGGCTTGGCAATTCTTCTTTCGGGGGCTATTTCTAATATTATAGATCGTATGCTTTATGGTGCGGTGGCTGATTTTTTCCATTTTTATATAGGGCAATATTCGTTTTATATATTTAATATTGCCGACACTCTTATTTTTATTGGGGTTGTGCTACTATTGTTAGAAATGATAATCCCTAAAAAACAAAAGCACGAACAATCGCAATAAAAACAAATTCTAATCATATATAAAAATTATTGTGATTAGCTTTTGCGCTATTGCTTGTAATAGTATATATATCATTGAAAATGGCGATGCCCTATTATTTAAGGACTAAAATATGAGTACTCTCAGTTCAGTTAGAGATAAGTTTTTTTGGAGCAAATTATCAAAAATACCTTTAGCAGCTTCTGCCTTAGTTCTTGTCGTAGGGCTAGGCGGTTGTGTTACCGTTGAGGGCACAAATGCGCTGGTTAATATAGAAACATTTGAAAGAGAAGTGGCAACAGAAACCCTAAAAGGGGTTGGGGTTCTTGAAAGAGAAAAGAAAGAGGTCTTAAAAACCCCTCGTGCGCCTCTTGCTTTGCCAAAAGATAACTCAATGCTTCCGCCTCCAACTGTTGCTAATACTGCATTATTGCCAGAAGATTCTGATAGTGTGCAAATTGACGCTTCTGGCCTAACTGAGGAAGATATAAAGCGTTTGCGCAATGCTCGGGTGGTTGATTTACGCACTCTAAGCGGTCGCCCACTAACAGAAGCTGAAAGCCGTAAGTTAATTGCTCGAATGCAAGCGGCAAGAGTTGAGATTTCACAAAATGTAGCCCGCCCGCTTTATTTGCCAGCCGATGAATATTTCACTGTGATGGGTGATGTGAATTTAATATGTTTGGCAGAAAATGGCGACCTTGTTTCATTAAACGATCCTCGTTGCCCTCCTGAAATTCGTGCGGCTTTGCAAAATAATTAAACTATATTGATGGAATTTAACATGAATGATGTAAGCGCTGATAATATTAGCGGAAAATCTTTTTCGGGCAATCGCCTAGCAAAAGTAATTGCAAGAGCTGGGCTTTGCTCACGCCGCGATGCAGAAAAATGGATTGTTGCTGGCCGTGTTGCGGTTAATGGCAATATTGTAAAAACCCCTGCCTTTAATGTGAGCGATGATGACAAAATAGAGGTTGATAATAATCCGCTACTTGCTCGCTCTGGCACTCGTGTTTGGCTCTATCATAAACCTGTTGGTCTGGTAGTTAGCGAAAAAGATGAAAAAGACAGAGATACTATTTTTGCAGAACTTAAAAAAATGGGACTACCTCGCACCATAAGCATTGGTCGTCTTGATATTAATACCGAAGTACTATTATTGCTAACTAATGATGGCGGCCTAAAGCGCATTTTAGAGTTGCCTTCAACTGGCTGGTTGCGCCGCTATAAAGTACGGGCGCACGGACGAGTAACAGAACAACAATTAGCAAAATTAAAAAACGGCATTGAAGTTGATGGCATAAAATATGGGCCAATAGATGCTTCTATTGAGCGGGTGCAGGGTGCAAATGTTTGGATAAATGTTGCACTACGTGAGGGCAAAAACCGAGAAATTAAAAATGTTCTCGCATCACTTGGCTTGCAAGTTAATCGGCTTATTCGCACTTCTTATGGCCCATTCCAACTTGGTGATTTACCAGTTGCTCAGGTCTCTATTGTTAAAACAAAAAACCTAAAAGAACAGTTAGGTAAAAAATTATCAAAGCTTGCAGGGGTTGATTTTGATAGCCCATTGCCTGAAGAAACTACGAGTAATGAGGGCTCGGGTGAGGGCGGTAATGTTAATAATCCTAATCAAAGAATTGGCAGAAAACGCCCTACTCGCTATCAAAAAGATGCCGCACCACATGGCAGGACTGGCGCAGTTTTAGAAGATGATGACGAAAAGAAAATAGAGCGAAAAGCCGCCCCGCATAGAAAAGGCAATTTTGAATATAAACAACGTCCTGAATATGTTAAAGAAGAAGTTGAAAAGCGTGTAGTGCATTTTGGTGGCTCTCGTGGTGCAGAAGAATTTGAGCCACAAGCAAAACGCAAAAAAGAAGAAGAGGATGAAAAATCCTTTGGCTTTAAGGGGCGAAAAGAACGCTCTGGAAATGGCGATAAAAAATTCTCTAAGGATAGAGAGTTTTCTAAGGATAAGAGCTTTTCTAAAGATAGAAAACCAACAGGATCACGCCCGCCACGTCCTGCGTCACGCACCTCATCACGCCCCAAAAGAACTAGAAAATAACATGCGCATTATTGCTGGACGTTTTAAGGGCAAAAAAATAACAGCGCCCAAAAAATTAGCAACACCCAAAAAAATAACAGCACCAAAGACAAATGAAATTCGCCCAACCTCAGATAGATTGCGTGAAAGTATTTTTAATATTTTGAGCAATAAATTCAATAATGATTTTTCTCACCTAAGAGTTTTAGATCTATTTGCCGGCACTGGCGCATTAGGAATTGAAGCAATTTCTCGTGGGGCACAAAGCGTCGTGTTTGTTGATGATGGGATTGAAGCAAGGTCATTATTGCGGCAAAATATTGAAAATTTTGCTATTGCAGGAGAAGCAAAATTGCTCAAACGAAGCGCAATAGATCTTGGTAAAAATGAAAGATTCGCACCATTTAACCTTATCTTTTTAGATCCTCCTTATGGCAAAGCATTGGGCGAAAAGGCTATATTATGCGCCAGTGAAAATGGCTGGATTGAAAAAAATGCAATAATTATTTTAGAAGAGAAAGCAGGAGCTGCTTTAGAATTACCAAGCGAGTTCACTTTGCTTGAAAAAAGAAAATATAGTAATAGCGAGATATATTTTTTGCAATATTGAAATATCTTAAACACCCCTCTCTTAGACCATTCTTGCTCCCTCGTCATTCCTACGAAATAGGAGCGGTAGATTCACATTTTAGATAAAATTCTTCAAACTCAAAATCAGAACCATTAATTCGTAAAGATAAAGCCTGTTTGCCCTGATAATATTTGCGGGTAGTTATGGGGCGAATGGGGTGGTTTTTTGCAAAGGTCTTTTTTTCGTTTGGCTTAAGAGTAAATTTTGTCCACTTAAAAACCTTTGCTGCAAGTTTGCCATTGGCTTTTTTGAAATACACTAAATAGTCAATTATTAGCTTTTGTTCTTTATCACTTGTCGAAATTATTTCGAGATCAAATTTAAGATTTTCACCAAATAAAACCTGTGGGGTTTTTATATTAAAACTGCCTATTTTAATAAAGGGCTCTTCTATCCCAAAAGCTTTAAGAGTGTTTTTATGACCTTGCTTAATTAAAGATCGACAAGCATGGCGCACTAGTTTTTGCCTGTTATTATTTGCTCCCTTCATACAATCATTGGCTATTTCTCCAACTAAATCTTTGTGATCTTTTGCAATATCATTTAGATGATTGGCAACCGAGCGGCGTACATATTCGCTTTCATCATCACGCAATGATTTTAATATTGGCAATATTGGTGCAGGGTCATTTATTAAAGATGGCAGTTGCATCGCCCAAGGCAGACGAGGACGAGTGCCTTCACTAACTAAGCGACGCACATGATGGTTTTCATCTTTGACCCATTTTTTAATTATTTTTAGCGCCCGATTTTGATCTTTTAATAAAAAATATCTTATGGCAAATTCAGAAGAAAAATAGCTACTCATTTTTTTAAGCAACTCTAATGAATTTTCAAAATCATCTAAGCCATGTTGCCCAACAACCAGCGTAAGAGGCAGAGTGCCCCAAGCGCAAATCCCCTGTTCATCGCTATTTTTTGCTTCTATATCAGGGTGAAGAATTGCCAATAAAATACCTGCACGTTGCTCATTATCACTTGGCAAAACGAGATGTAATTGATCTGCGATTAATTGCATTCTTTGTTTTAATTCAAGCTCATTAAGAGTTTTTAATATTTCTGTCTCAAAACCTGATCTATCAAAATCAGCAATATATTTTTGTAAATGATGGCCAATAGTGCGCACTAATGATTGCGAAAATTCATTCTTAAATGGTTCCATAAATTATCCTTCTCTATCCATTTGGCTAAGATAGTCCTTATATGTTTTCCCTAATTCATCACTAAAAATTTCCTTGCTCTTTAGACATATCTTCATTCTATCTATTCTAAATACACGGAAATTATTACGCAATTCGCACCATGAAGTGCAGGTCCAGACCTGCCCCCAATATTCCATATGTAGTGGTCTAATACGTCTTTTGCTTTTAATGCCTGACAGTTTTTCATATTCAATGTCTAGTATATATTTTTTTGCAATAGCCAGCCTTAAATCTGCTAAATAGGGTAGTGGTTTATTTTGTTCTGATGAGAAAACACTCAAACCAACAAGATGATTTTTTAGACGTTTTTCATTTGGTATTACTGCATCAATTTTTTTAATTAGCTGCTTAGCAGCTTTTGCTAATTGAATATCGGTAGATTGTTGCACAATTTTCATTCCAAGGTGAAGGGCTTCTAACTCAGCATTTGTAAAAGTAAGAGGGGATAAAAATATTGGTGCTCTTAAAATATATCCTACCCCCCTCTCACCCTCAATTGGAACACCAGAAGCAATAAGAGTATCTATATCGCGGTAAATTGTGCGCACAGATACTTCAAGCTGAATAGCAATCTCGCGAGCAAGCAAGAGCTTATCGCTTCGAAAAAGTTGGATTATTTCAAAAAGGCGATCAGTTCTACGCATTTATCCTAATGAAATTAATAATCGATTATGCGACATTGTTACACTCTCTTTATCTATTGCTTGCATCATAGGCATAAGTTTATCAACCTTCATAAATACTTTTGAGGCTGCCATTGCGGCCTCTAAACTCTCCCATTCAACATGCTCAAGCCAGATATTTTCATCGTTACACGATAAGCGGCGACTTATAAACCCATCACATGATTTAATAAAATCATTTGATGCAGGTATCGTTTTAAGAAAATCTTCTTCGTTAACATCTTTTGTCAGTTTGAAAGTTACAATTTCTATTATTCTATTATTCATTTTTTTCTCCTGTGGATTATTCCTCAACAACGCTAGAACATGCCAACTGACAAGTGTCTGTCAGTTGAATTTATTTTTTCTAATTATGATTTTTTTTGGTACGGTAATACCCCCAATATTTAATAGCATTTATAAGTAGAATTTTCTTATAGTTAAGCGAAGGAGATTTTATATGAAGCGCTCGAGATATTCTGACAGCCAAATTATTGGTATATTGAAGCAAGCTGAGGCTGGGACACC
>JAJRPR010000039.1 GCA_024280655.1 Alphaproteobacteria bacterium
CTCACGCCGACGGGCTTTCTTATGTCTCACGCCGACGGGCTTTCTTATGTCTCACGCCGACGGGCTTTCTTATGTCTCACGCCGACGGGCTTTCTTATGTCTCACGCCGACGGGCTTTCTTATGTCTCACGCCGACGGGCTAGTTTTTTTATTTAAACGATAAAATAAACCACTGCTATTGAAATGAGAATTGCTTACAACAAGAAGCATTGTATTTTTATCACAGTAATAATTATTCTCTTATTTTTCACACTATTATCTTAAGAAATATGGACAAATTAAAATTTGTTAACTAATAGGAATCGCTCACCCTGACTTCACAGAATTGTCATTTTGGGGCTATAGATTTTTTAACTATTAAAGGCTATCAATTCAGCTGACAAATTCTTTAATGTTTCTAAGGGCATCTTATTATGATTACAAAAACTAAAATATCTAGAAGAGTATTTACAACAGGCGGTGTTAGCTTATTGGGCCTAACCCTTGCTGGTTGCTCAGGTGCTTCAAAAACTGAAATTGCATCTGAGGCAGTATCTGTTAGCACTCAAAGATTAGCTCTTATGTATGGCCCACGCCCTGAGGAAAGATTTCCAATTCCAGCTATTCATCTAAAACAGCTAGATCCAAAATTCTATCGTCAACAGGTTGATTTTGAAACTACCGAAAAAGTAGGCTCAATAATTGTTAATACAAAAACCTTCTTTTGTCATTTAATACAAGAGGACGGCAAAGCAATGCGCTATGGCGTAGGGCTTGGAAGAGCTGGCTTTGAATGGTCTGGTCGAGCAGAAATTGCATGGAAAAGAAAGTGGCCAACTTGGACACCTCCTGCAAACATGATTAAACGTATTCCTGAATTAGAAAAATATTCAGCAGCGAATGGCGGGCAACAACCCGGACTTGATAATCCGCTAGGCTCTAGAGCTCTTTATGTATATAGAAATGGACGCGACACACTTTATCGCCTTCATGGTTCAGAAGAAACATTTTCTATCGGCAAGGCAGTTTCTAGTGGTTGTGTGCGTTTTATCAACCAAGATATTATAGATCTTTATGATAGGATACCAAAAGGCGGTATCCCTATCTTAGTTATTTAAGGTTATCAAATGACAAAAGGCAAATATTTAGGCTTTAGCTTAGTATTTGTCTTTTTTATTGCGGCTGCGTCATTTTGGGAAATGTCTGTCAGGCAAAATAATCTTTTATCTAAAAAACCGGGTGCTATATTTTCCCCAAATAATACAAAAATCGTAACACTTGGAAAAGATATTTATCAAAATAATTGTGCGTCTTGCCACGGAGCAAATCTTGAGGGCGAGCCTAATTGGCGAAACCCTAACGAAAATGGTCTCTTGCCAGCACCACCACATGATGAAAGCGGTCATACTTGGCATCACACCGACAAGCTATTATTTGATCTAGTTAAGGTTGGTTTGGGCAAAGCTGCAAATCTGCCTGATTATGAAACTAATATGCCAATTTATGAAAACATCTTAAATGATGAAGAAATTATTGCGATATTATCCTACATTAAATCAACTTGGCCTAAAGAAGTTCAACAACGCCACGACACCTTAAATGCGCAAAGTGTTGCTGTACAATAATCAAAAATCAAAATTTATTATTCGCTAGCCCCAAAGCCCTTATTGGCTAACCCCAAGACCCTTATTGAGTTGCCCTAAGCTCTTATTGGCTTGCCCAGAGTATGCGAGCAATCCAATCTAAATCAGCATTTTTAATTATTATGGGTTTGTGATCTGGGTTTATTGAATGTAATTCAACTTGTTTTTCGCTTTGCCGGTGTAATATTTTTGCCATAACTTCACCCTCACTAGTGCGAGCCACAACACGATCACCTCGACGTAATTGCTCAGCTGGTGAAACAATAATTACATCGCCATCACGATAAAGCGGGAGCATAGAATCGCCTGATACTTCTAGCGCATAAGTACCTAAATCTTCTTTTGCGTTAGGCAAACGCACTTCGTCCCAACCTTGCCCTGCAGGAAAACCACCCGAATCAAAAAAACCACCAGACCCTGCTTGCGCAAAACCTAATAGTGGTACAGTTATAGGCCTATCCTTAGAGCTTGGCGCTTGCGTATATTGCCCATCAAAACACTCAGACCAAAAGGTTTCAAAAGTTTCATCAGTTGCATCTAGAGCTTTGGAAATAGATTGGATTGATGGCCAACGCCCTTGCCCACCCTTACCCATTCGTTTAGACTTATTAAACGATGTAGGGTCTAACCCTGCTAAACGAGCTAGTTTTGAGGTGGACAATCCATGCCGTGATGCTAGCGCATCTAAAGCTGCCCAAATAGTAAGGTGATCCATCATTATATTCTACTATTAATCTATCTTTGCAGCTAATTTATTTATGTAGCTAATCTATTAATTTAGCATGCAAAGGTTTAATTTTACAGGAACTTAATCCCAAAATAGAATTTAATCCTAATATGGCCTTTGTCAAGTCAATATGTAAAGGGTAAAAGCAATTATTGAGTAAACTTAGGAAATGAAATGACTTTTGAACCTGAAAAACACATATTTAAGATTACAACATCTAACTTATGGAACAAATCCCAAAAAACTGGCTTACTGTCGCCAATGCCAATAGATATTGCTGATAATTATATTCACTTTTCAACCCATACTCAATTAGCACAAACATTACGCCTGCATTTTAAGGGACAATCTGATTTGATGTTATTAGGAGTTTTAATAAAAGACCTTAAAAATGATTTGAAATGGGAAAAATCAAGAAATAATGAATTATTTCCGCATCTATATAGCGAGCTAAATATTAATTTAATCAAGTTCTCAAAGCCAATAAAAGTCGATAATGAAGGCAATGCAACCTTGCCGGAATTCTTAAAATGCTAAAATCTATCTCATCTTTTTTGCGCTCCAAAACTTTTGGTGATTTTTCACGTGATAGTCTATTAAAAATGGATCCTGAAATTGCTCATCAGGCAAGCATTGCAGCACTTAAAATGGGGCTTGTTCCAAGCCAACAACGAGTAGATTCAAAACTGCTAGCAACAAATATTTGCGGGTTAGAACTTAAAAACCCTATTGGCATGGCAGCAGGCTTTGATAAAAATGCACAAGTGCCTGTGGCGCTAAGTAAAATTGGATTTGGCTTTTGTGAGATTGGCACAGTGACCCCGCACTCTCAACAAGGCAATGAAAAACCACGTCTTTTTCGCTTGCCTGAAAAACAAGCTATCATTAATCGTATGGGATTTAATAATCACGGGCACGATGAAGTGTTTAAGCGGTTAAGCGAAATTAATAGCGAGGCAATTATTGGGGTGAATATTGGGGCTAATAAAGATAGCGGTGATTTTGTTAAAGATTATGTTTTAGGGGTGAAAAAATTTGCACCCATTAGTGATTATCTAACCATTAATATTTCTTCTCCCAACACCAAAGGATTACGAGATTTACAAGGTTTTGAAGCGCTAAAAAAATTATTATTTGAATGTCTAGCAGAGCGAGCACGTGCAAAAATACGTGTGCCGATTTTCCTCAAAATTGCTCCCGATTTGGATGAAAAAGAAATGGACGCTATCGCTAAAGTGATTGTTGATAGCGATATTGATGGGCTAATTATTTCTAATACCACGATAGGCCGTGAGACGGTTTTGGGACTAGAGCATAGTGAAGAATTGGGAGGACTTTCAGGCAAGCCTTTGTTTAATCTTTAAACAAAGCGCTTGGCGCAAATGCGTTTAAGAGTGGGCGATGATTTGGCAATAATTGGTGTTGGTGGTATTCATTCAAGCCAAAGTGCCATTGCTAAATTAAATGCAGGGGCTAACGCAATTCAGCTTTATTCTGCTTTGGTTTTTTGCGGCATGGAATTACTTGATGAAATAAAATTGGGGCTTATTAGTGCTGTGAAAAAGAAAGGATTTAAGAATATTTCATCGCTTAGTGGCACAAATGTTATAGACTGGGCATCTGGGAAGTTGGAGCTTTAAGATTAAAATGAACAAAATAACAAAACCATTTAGCGCCTTTATTTTTGATATGGATGGCATTTTGCTTGATAGCGAAAGCATTTACAAACAAGTTTATATGACGATTGGAAAACAGCTTGGCTTTGAAATAAGCGAAGAAATATATCTTCAAATTGTTGGAACGAATAAAATAACGACTAGAGATATTATTAAAACAGCTATGGGCTCAGATTTTCCTTATGATGAGTTTGATGCTAGATGGGTTAAGTTGGTGAGTGAAAGAATGGCAGAAAATGTGCCATTAAAAACTGGGGCAAAAGAAATATTAGCCTTATTAGAATTAAATAATATCCCCTTTGCGCTCGCAACTTCTACTCCTTATAAAGCCGCAAAAAAACATCTCATAGGCGCTGATATTTATAATTATTTTGATATAATTATAAGTGGTGATGATGTGGTAAATGGAAAACCGCACCCTGAGCCATTCTTAAAAGCTGCAACAGGTTTAGGCATTAATCCAAGTGAGTGCGTGGCTATTGAAGATAGTTATAATGGCGTACGCTCAGCGCATAGAGCAGGAATGCAGGTAATAATGATACCTGATCAGTTACCAGAAAATGATGAAATGAGACAGCTTTGTCACGCAATCCTATCGTCGCTTAATGATATGCCTAAAGCCTGCTCTTTATAAGAGATCTATATATTTAATCATTACTGGCATAATTATCAATTATGAATTGAAGGTCATTTTCATCAAGCTTATCAATAAGCTGAATACCATAACCATCGGCTCTTGATGCACGAATTGTGCCAGTGGTTTTTACATCATCAAGAATAATTGAAACACGCTCTGAATTTCGCTCTAGCAAAAATAAAGAGGCTGGGCGGAACTTTATACCCCCTTGTGAAATCTCCGTTATAACACCTTCAATATGTTGCGAGCTATCCAAAATAATCATTGTTGCAACAGCAAAAACAGTGTGGCGCTCAAAACGTCTTTTATGGGCATTTTTCTCTTGATCACGAGACAGGCGCTCTTGTAATATTTGCGCTTGTTTTGAGGCTACTCGAGTATTGTTTGGGGTTTGATTTTCTACTTGCATTTCTAACCCTTTTTATCACGATTGAGAGTTTGTTGTTGTATTGGTGTTTTGCCTGCTTTTTCTTTAGCAAAACCAGCTATATCGCTCTGCATATCTTTAAGATTTGTGTGCAGTGATTTCATATTACCCTTATTCATACCAGCCTTTATCTCTTCTAACAGAGCATAAGCATCTTCTTTGGCTTTTGTTTCAAATTTGCTGGCAGGTGATGGCGCAACCTTTGCTTCATTTAACTTTGTTAAGTGCCCATCAAGTGCTTGCAACCTATTTGACATATGCCTGTCACGATCGTCTAATTGGCGGGCAAGTGAATTGGTGCTTTCAAGCATTTCCTCTTTAATGGCGCTATTGGCTGCAACCACCCTAACAGTATCAATGGTTCTCGACATGGCAGTACCCAACAAACGACCTTGCTCATGTAGTTGTTTATTTGCACCAATAAGTTCATCAAGTGCATTATTTTGCGAACGGGCATCATTTGAAAGCCCCTGAACAGCGTTTGTTAATTTGCTCAACTTATCATTTAACCTAGTATTTGATGTAACAGAAAGCCTTGCTGCACGCATAATCAACGAAAGACGCTTTTCTTCAATAATTGCACTATGAGCAACCGAGCCGTTTGCAGCGCTGTTATCTTTACCGGGATCAATTTCAACAATAGTTGAAAGCCAGCCTTCAAAGTTTTGCACAAATTCAGAAAAGGCCACCGCAGAAAAACGCACCATTAAAGAGAGCACTAAAGAGGTTACAAGACCAAATAACGATGATGAAAAACCAACCGCCATGCCTTGCAATGGCACTTGCAAAGAAACCATGATGGCTTCAACTGCCTCTTGCGGATCGCCAGTAAAATCTAACGCATCTAAAATTGCCCCGATTGAAGCTAAAGTAAGCATGAGACCAAGAAATGTACCAATAAGGCCAAGCAAAACCAAAATACCAGCAACATATTGAGTTATCGATTTACGATCTTGCAAGCGAACATCTATCGCATCTATTAATGTCTGCATTGTTGCAGGGGATAGGTTTATATCATTATGACGAGCAAGTTCTTCTGAAATTAATTTGTAAGCTGGTCCAAGCACATCAGGTTTTTTGAAAACCGTTGCCATCTCCTTACAACGATAATGCCGCCATAATGGATCTGATATATCTCCCTGTTGCTCAACTTTTACATCAGCATAGGCTTCTTTTAGCGCATCAAGCGCTAGCCCTTCGTTTCTTAAGGTAATAACAGAGCGATATACTAATATTACACCAAAAAAGAATACGCCAAAAATAGTGAGGTTAAGTACAACATTAGAAGACACAGCTGAAACAATAAAATCCAACTGCCATAATGATAAAGCCAGCAATACCCCAAAAACCACGCTCATGCGGATTAGAGGAGTTTGGATTATTCTTTTCATATCTTATTGCCCAAAATAATGTTGGTTACTCAATGTGCATTTTGACGCTAAAAACTGCTAATTTGGTTAATTTTTGTAAAAGAAA
>JAJRPR010000040.1 GCA_024280655.1 Alphaproteobacteria bacterium
ATCTTGTTGCGCCCGATTAAAACGATGGATTTCATCAACAAACAACAGCGTTTTTTTGCCTTGCAATCGATCTTGCTTGGCTTTCTCAAAGCATTTTTTAAGATCAGCAACACCAGAAAAAATAGCTGATATTTGCACCAATTCATAATCTACTTCATGTGCTAATAATCTGGCAATAGTAGTTTTGCCAGTGCCTGTTGGCCCCCAAAGAATTAGTGAATTAAGGTGATTGCCAGCAATCATGCGCCTTAACGAGCCTTTTTGTCCTAACAAATGCGTTTGACCAATAATTTCATCAAGCGATTTTGGGCGCAGGCGCTCGGCAAGCGGACGAGAACTTTCATCTACCTCAAAAAACTCTTTATCTTTGTCAAACAGATCTGTCATTTTTCCTCAAAAAAAAAGCGACTACGAAAAACGCAGCCGCTCTAAAATCTATAATATTAGCTTTTACGCTACTGCTGCAGGAGTTTCTTCAACTTCTTCTTTTTCAATAACAGGCCCTGAATCAAGACCTTTAGCGCTTTCATCACGATCAACAAATTCAATCACGCCAACTGGCGCATTATCACCATAACGAAACCCAGCTTTAAGAACTCTAGTATAGCCACCTTGTCTATCTTTATAACGAGGACCAAGCACGTCAAACATTTTTTTGACCATTTGCTCATCACGAATTTTAGCGATGGCACGACGGCGAGCATGTAGATCGCCTTGTTTTGCCAAAGTGATTAGTTTTTCAACGATTGGGCGTAATTCTTTAGCTTTTGCTAAAGTTGTTACAATTTGCTCGTGCTTAATAAGTGACGCAGACATATTTGCAAACATCGCTTTACGATGGCTAGATGTGCGGCTTAATTTACGATGTGCTTTGCCGTGACGCATTTTTACTCTCCTGTCAAACTCTTGACTTTAATTACGCTTTAATAATGATCTTCGTAACGTTTTGCAAGGTCATCAATATTTTCTGGTGGCCAATTTGCTACATCCATACCAAGATGCAAGCCCATCTGCGCCAAAACTTCTTTAATTTCATTTAGTGATTTACGACCAAAATTTGGTGTGCGAAGCATTTCGCCCTCAGATTTTTGGATTAAATCACCAATATAAACGATGTTGTCGTTCTTAAGACAATTAGCTGAACGAACTGAAAATTCAAGTTCATCAACTTTCTTAAGCAGAGCTGGGTTGAACGCTAATTCAGGTGCAGCTTCTGGTACGATTTCTTTTTCTGGTTCATCAAAATTAACAAATACATCAAGTTGATCTTGTAAAATACGAGCAGCAAAAGCAATCGCATCTTCAGGCGTTACAGAGCCATTAGTTTCAACTTGTAATGTTAGTTTATCATAATCAAGAACCTGCCCCTCACGTGTCGCATCAACTTTATAGCTTACACGGCGCACAGGAGAAAACAAGCTATCAACTGGAACGAAACCAATAGGTGCGTCATCAGGACGGTTATTTTCAGCAGTAGCATAGCCTTTGCCAGTATTAACCGTAAATTCCATATTTATTTCAGCACCATCATCAAGGTGACAAATAACTAATTCAGGATTTAAGATTTCGATATCACCGCTAATTTCAATGTCCCCAGCGGTAACTGCACCAGGACCTTTTTTAAAAAGTGTAAGGCGCTTTGGCCCTTCTTCTTCAAAATTAATTGCAATTTCTTTAACTGAAAGCACAATATCAGTAATATCTTCTCTAACACCTGCTATAGAAGAAAATTCATGCAAAACACCATCAATTTGAATTGCGGTGATTGCTGCACCTTGCAAAGAAGAGAGTAACACTCTTCTTAGCGCATTGCCTAATGTTAGGCCAAACCCACGCTCTAGTGGCTCTGCAACAAGTGAAGCTACATTCTTAGTGTTCCCTTGAACAATTTCTAATTTTGTAGGTTTGATCAGTTCTTGCCAGTTTTTCTGGATCATCCTGTCAATATCCTTTCGATAATACGGTGTAAATTCACCGTCCGCCTCAATCTATATTTTAACCCAATTAACAATCAACTGGCCAAAATAGCTAATAATACTCTTACTAAACACGCCGTCTTTTACGTGGACGACACCCGTTGTGAGGAATGGTTGTAACATCACGAATTGATGTGATGTTAAATCCTGCAGCTTGCAAAGCCCTAAGCGCTGATTCACGTCCAGAACCAGGCCCCTTAACTTCAACTTCAAGAGTTTTCATACCATGCTCTTGAGCTTTTTTCGCAACATCTTCCCCTGCAACCTGAGCCGCATAAGGAGTTGATTTACGAGAGCCCTTAAAACCCATAATACCAGCTGATGACCAAGCGATAGTATTTCCTTGAACATCGGTGATAGTAATCATTGTGTTATTGAAAGATGCGTTTACGTGTGCCACACCATTAGTGATATTTTTGCGTACTTTACGTCGAACGCGGGTAGTTTCGCTTTTAGCCATTTATTCTTATCCATTCGATCTCAAGGCAACTACAAACTTAAGTCTTAGCTGCTCCACCGATAGTCTCAAAATTGAGAACTATTATTTTCTTGCCTGCACTATTATTTTCTTGCCTGCACTATTATTTTCTTGCCTGCACTATTATTTTCTTGCCTGCACTATTTTTTCTTGCCTGCAATAGCTTTTGCAGGACCTTTACGCGTACGGGCATTTGTATGTGTACGTTGCCCACGAACTGGAAGTCCACGGCGATGACGTATCCCACGATAATTACCAAGATCCATAAGGCGCTTGATATTCATCGAAACAGAACGGCGCAAATCACCTTCAACAATATAGTCTTTATCGATAGCTTCACGCACCTGAGTAAGTTCAGCATCAGTCATTTCATTGACTCTGCGCTCAGCTGGAATTTTTACTTTTTTGCAGATATCTGCAGCTTTTCTTGCACCAATACCATGTATATATTGTAACGCAATTAAAACACGTTTGTTAGTTGGAATATTAATGCCTGCAATTCGTGCCACTTGCGCACTCCTTAAAATTTTGTTGAGATTTCTCTCTATATTATCAATATAAGACCAGATTTAACAATATAAGACCAGCACTCGCTCTTAAAAAGAACCAGTTCTGATCCAAAAGTTTTGATACTGACGGTTTCCTAACGATTCCTTTAGATAAAGTCAACAAACTTTGACCTAAATTCTTCGCAATTATAGTTATCCTTCTAAAGCAAGTTTAATTTCGCTTTTTACTTGTTCTATTTCACCCATTCCATCAACAGTTTTTAGCAATCCTAAAGCGGAATAATGCTCTACTAATGGTTGAGTAATTTCATTATAAACATTCAATCTATTACGAATGACATCTTCATTATCGTCTGCTCGTGCCTGCCCGCTTTCTTTGGCACGATTTAAGATGCGCTTTACAAGAATATCAGCTTCTACTTTTAATTCAACAACAGCATCTAGGGGCATATCTTTTTCTGCGAGCATTTGCCCAAGCGCTTCTGCTTGCGCAATGGTGCGAGGAAAGCCATCAAGAATAAAACCATTTTCACAGTCTTTTTCATCAAGGCGTTCTGAAATAATAGCATTGACAATTTCATCTGAAACTAAATCACCACGAGCCATAATTTCTTTTGCGGCTAATCCAGTTGGTGTTTTATTTGCTATTGCTTGGCGCAAAATATCACCAGTTGAAAGTTGCACAATATTATATTTATCCATCAAAAACTGTGCTTGCGTTCCTTTACCTGCCCCCGGCGGCCCTAAAAGTATTAATCTCATTTTCTACCTCCCCCTCTTCGTCCTCCTAGACGTGATTTTTTGACTAGACCTTCATATTGCTGTGCGATTAGATGGCTTTGAATTTGTGAAATCGTATCCAAAGTCACTGTCACCATAATAAGCAAAGACGTGCCGCCAATAAACTGGCTAATATTTAATTGAGAGAATAATAGTTCAGGAATTAGTGCAACGACTGTTAAATATACTGCACCAACTGTTGTAACTCTAGTTAGAACAAAATCAATGTGCGCAGCGGTTCTTTCACCTGGGCGTATACCTGGTATAAAACCACCTGAGCGCTTTAGGTTATTTGCTGTATCGGTTGGGTTAAACACAATCGAGGTATAAAAGAAGGCAAAGAACATAATAAAGGCAGCAAAGAGAATCAAATAAAGAGGCTGCCCTCGACCAAGCAAGGCCGAAACAACTTGTAACCATTGTGGCGAATCACCTTGTGCGGCAAATGATGCAAGCGTTGCTGGCATAAGCAAAAGCGATGAGCCAAAAATAACAGGAATAACGCCTGCAGTATTTAGCTTAAGCGGTAGATGTGAAGTATCGCCTTGAAACAATTTATTGCCAACTTGACGCTTTGGATATTGAATTAGCAAGCGGCGTTGAGCACGCTCGAAAAACACGATAACAGCAATAACTACAATCGCTAGAACCAACATGCCAATAACAGCGATAGTTGGTAGTGCGCCTGTACGGCTCAATTCGAGGGTTTGCGCAATAGTTCCCGGTAAATTGGCAACAATCCCTGCAAAAATAATCAACGAAATACCATTACCAACTCCACGAGCCGTGATTTGCTCACCAAGCCACATCAAGAACATAGTGCCGCCAACCAGCGTAATCATTGTTGAAATTCTAAAGAACCAACCCGGATCAAGTACAACACCAGGGCTTGATTCTAGACCAATGGCAATGCCGTATGCTTGCACTGTACAAAAAGCTACTGTGAGGTAGCGAGTATATTGATTGATTTTTCTACGTCCTGCTTCGCCGCCCTCTTTTTTAAGAGCTTCAAGCTTTGGCATAGAAGATGAAAGAACCTGAATAACAATCGATGCCGTAATATATGGAATAAGGTTGAGGGCAAAAATCGCCATACGCTCAACAGCACCACCCGCAAACATATTAAATAAACCAACAACACCCTGCGAAGCTTGCTCAAAAGTTTGCGCATAAGCATCGGGATCAATACCCGGCATTGGAATATATGTACCAATCCGATAAATCAACAAAGCACCTAGCGTAAACCAGATGCGTTTTTGTAATTGTTTGGCTTTACCAAAGGTGGCAAAACTTAAATTGCTGGCCAGTTGCTCGGCTGCGGATGCCATTATATATCCTTTAGTAAATTTCTATATTATTTTTTTGCTTCTTTAACTTCAGGCAAATTCACCTTGCCACCAGTTTCTTCAATTATTTTAAGAGCACCGCTTGATGCGTGTAAAACATTAAATGTAACTTTTTTAGCACTAAACTCACCGCCAGCAATTAGACGAACGCCATCTTTTGCACGACGAATAACACCAGATGCAACAAGCGCTGCACTGTCAATAACAGCTTTTGCGTCAAGTTTACCTGCATCAATCGCTCTTTGTATTCTATCTAAGCGTACTGCATTGAGTTTTTTAGCAAACGGGTTGTTAAAACCACGTTTGGCATACGCATGTGAAGTGGCATTTGCCCGCCTTCAAAACCTTTAATCGCCACACCTGAGCGAGACTTTTGTCCCTTCATGCCACGACCACCAGTTTTTCCGTTGCCAGAACCAATGCCTCGTCCAACACGAATACGCTTCTTTGTAGCACCAGCATTATCACTAATTGTGTTCAAACGCATTTTTTTACCCTTTATATTTTTACTTCTCGTCAACAACGCTTACGAGATGAGAGATTTTATTAATCATGCCACGTACTTGTGGAGTGTCTTTTAGTGTGCGAGTGCGGTTCATCTTATTTAGTCCAAGACCAACAAGTGTTGCACGCTGTTTTTTTTCACGACGAATCGGTGATCCGGTTTGTTTTACTGTTACTGTGTTATCAGCCATTATCTTCTCCTAAGCTCAATTTATTGCTAAATTAAGCATCAACCCCTGCATCACTGCGACGAGCCTGTAATTCTGAAACTTTTAACCCACGACGATTAGCAACTGAGCGAGGGCTATCAACATTTTGTAGCGCATCAAATGTAGCTCTAATCATATTATATGGATTTGCACTACCTTGCGATTTCGCAACAATATCATTAATGCCAAGCGTTTCAAATACTGCACGCATTGGACCACCAGCAATAATACCAGTACCTGGAGGCGCTGCACGTAAAATAACTTTACCAGCTCCGTGACGTCCCTTTACATCATGGTGCAAGGTGCGAGCTTCACGCAATGGAACACGGATTAGCTGACGCTTAGCCTGCTCACTTGCTTTACGAATAGCTTCTGGTACTTCACGAGCCTTGCCGTGACCAAAACCTACACGACCTTTTTGATCGCCAATCACCACGAGTGCCGCAAAACTAAAGCGTTTACCGCCCTTTACCACTTTGGCCACACGATTAATATGCACTAGGCGATCTACAAATTCGCTCTCACGCTCTTGATCTTTTCTCATCGGTTGTCTTTCATTTACCTAATTGTTCAATTTATCTTTTACTAAAACTTCAACCCAGCTTCACGAGCGCCATCAGCCAAAGCTTTTACACGACCATGAAAAATATATGCTCCACGATCAAAAACCACTTCACTAACTTTAGCTTTTTTAGCACGTTCAGCTATTAATTTACCAGCCTCAGTAGCCGCCTCTTGTGAAGAGCCTTTTTTGATCTTTGATTTAATATCGCCATCCAAAGTTGAAGCAGCAACTAATGTGTTGCCTGTGCTATCATCAATGATTTGCGCATAAATATTTTTATCAGAGCGAAAAACACTAAGACGAGGACGACCAGAGGCACGAGCTTTAACTGCCTTGCGTACTCTTGCCTTGCGGCGGTTTGTGGTATTATTTCGATTTGCCATCTTAGTATAGTCCTTAATTTGAAAAGGTTATCTCTTCTATTTATTTCTTTTTGCCTTCTTTGCGGAAAACAAATTCATCTGCATAACGTACACCTTTGCCCTTATAAGGCTCTGGCGGGCGAAAAGCACGAATATTTGCAGCTACTTGTCCAACTTGTTGTTTATCAATACCAGTAATAATAATTTCAGTTGGTGATGGAGTTGCTAATTTTATTCCGCTTGGCGCTTTATAAATAACATCATGAGAAAAACCAAGTAACAGTTTTATATCAGAACCTTGCATAGCAGCACGAAAACCAACGCCACTAATTGCTAGTTTTTTCTCAAAACCTTCCGTAACACCTGTAACAATATTTTGCACAAGCGAGCGGAATGTTCCCCAAGCAGCACGAGCTTCTTTGGTTTCATTCACCGGCTCAATTACGATACCTTCATCTGTCTGTTTAGCATTTACAACATCGATTAATTCGACACTGAGCTCGCCCTTTGGACCTTTTGCTGTTACCGTTTTATTATTAATCGTGACGCTTGCGCCATTTAACTTAACGGGTTGTTTGCCAGTACGTGACATATTTTCAAACCTTCTTGGTTCAACCTTTTTAAGGTCTACCTTGTTTTCTTTTTAACACCGATCGACTTCACTAGAAGACGCGGCACAATACTTCACCACCAACATTCTTTGAACGAGCTTCATGATCTGCCATAACGCCTTTTGGCGTACTTAAGATTGAAACACCTAGTCCATTTGCAACTAATGGTATATTTTTTACAGATGCATAAACACGACGACCAGGACGTGATACACGCTGTAATTCACGAATAACGGGTTCTTCATCAAGGTATTTTAACTCAATACTAAATTCAGAAGAGCCATTATCAAATTTTGTTTCTGAATAGTCACGAATAAAACCTTCAGATTTTAGAACGTCTAAAACACTACCACGTAATGTTGAAGCAGGTGTAACAACATTATCACGCAAACGCATATGTGCGTTTCTAATGCGAGTTAACATATCACCGATTGGATCAGAAAGAGCCATATTATTTTCTCCTTACCAGCTTGACTTAACGAGGCCAGGAATTTGACCAAAATTACCAAGTTCGCGTAATGCGATACGGCTTAATTTTAATTTACGATAATAACCACGTGGACGACCGCTAACTTCACAACGATTACGCACCCGAACAGGAGACGCATTACGCGGCAATTCAGAAAGCGTAATGGTTGCCTTAAAACGCTCATCTAATGGCAATGTTTTATCATTGATAATTGCTTTGAGCGCCGTACGCTTGCCTGCATATTGCTTTGAGAGCAATATGCGTTTTTTATTTTTTTCAATCGAGCTAGTCTTAGCCATTCATTTAGTCCTTTTTATATCCACTCAATTATTGAATGAAGGGAAACTTGAAAGCAGCAAGAAGAGCACGTGCTTCTTCATCAGTTTTTGCAGTGGTACAAACAATAATATCCATGCCCCACATCTGATCTACTTTATCATAATCAATTTCAGGAAACACGATATGTTCCTTAATACCCATTGCAAAATTGCCACGCCCATCAAAACTTTTTGCGTTAAGCCCACGAAAATCTCGAACACGAGGCAATGCGATATTTACAAACCGATCTACAAAATCGTACATACGGCTTTTGCGCAATGTTACTTTAACGCCAAGCGGCATATCTTCACGCACCTTAAAACCAGCAATAGATTTACGTGCATAAGTGATGATTGGTTTTTGGCCAGCAATCAGTTCCATATCAGCGGCGGCTGATTTAATTTTCTTAGTATCAGCTACAGTTTCACCAACCCCCATATTGAGGACAATCTTATCAAGCTGTGGAACTTGCATAGGGTTTTTATAACCAAATTCTTTAGTCATTTTAGCACGAATAACATCATTATATTCTGTGCGAAGACGTGGGATATATATATTAGCCATCGATAGTTTCTCCACTACGTTTGGCGAATCTTGTTTTCACGCCGTCTTTAATTTGAAATCCAACTCTGGTTGGCTTGCCATCTTTTGGGTCAGCAAAAGCCAAGTTAGAAAGATGAATTGAAGCTTCTTTAGAATAGATGCCCGCTTCTTGAGATTGTGTTTGCTTAGTATGACGGCGCATCATGTTCACACCTTGAACTAAAGCACGGTTTTTATTGACGATAATTTCTAAAACTTCGCCAGTTTTACCTTGATCTTTACCTGTTAGAACGACGACTTTATCGCCTTTTTTAATTTTAGCGGCCATTTTATAGCACCTCCGGCGCAAGAGAAATAATTTTCATGTGCTTCTTTGCACGTAATTCACGTGGCACTGGGCCAAAAATACGAGTGCCAATAGGCTCTTGATTAGCATTTATCAAAACTGCTGCATTTTTATCAAAGCGAATTACAGTGCCATCATTGCGACGAATTTCAAATGCTGTGCGAACCACAACAGCCTTCATCACCTGACCTTTTTTCACTTTTCCACGTGGAATAGCGTCTTTGATGGATACTACAATAATATCACCAACAGATGCATATTTACGGTGTGAACCGCCTAGCACCTTGATGCACATTACACGACGAGCGCCTGAATTATCGGCTACCTCTAAATTTGTTTGCATCTGAATCATTTTCTTGATGCCCTTTATTAATTGCGGATTATCACTATGATTTACCGCGACCTAAATTATTACTCATTAAGCGTTAGAGATCACTCTCCAGCGCTTATTCTTTGAAATCGGAACACATTCCCGAATAGACACCATTTCGCCGGTTTTAATCGCATTTGATTCATCGTGCGCATGGTACTTCTTGGAACGGCGAACCGTTTTCTTTAATAGTGGGTGAGTAAAGCGACGCTCTACTCGTACCACGATTGTTTTTTCATTTTTGTCCGAAACTACTGTTCCGTGTAAAATTCGTTTTGGCATATCTTAACTCGTTTCTAAGCTTTTGCTTTGTTCAGCAAGCACCGTCTTTACACGTGCAATATCACGACGCACTTCTCTAACCCGAGAAGTTGATTCTAATTGTTGTGTTGCTCTTTGAAAACGCAAGTTAAACTGCTCTTTCTTTAGTGCAACTAATGTGTCTTTGAGCTCATCAATAGTCTTAGCTCTTACGTCACTGGCTTTCATCTTCTAAGCCCCTTAATCGGCAATGCGGCTAACAAACCGCGTTTTAATTGGCAGCTTCATTGCTGCAAGTCTTAGTGCTTCACGAGCTACTTCTTCGCTAACACCGTCTAATTCAAACATTACTCGTCCGGGGTGAACACGAGCAGCCCAATATTCAACAGACCCCTTACCTTTACCCATACGAACTTCTGTAGGCTTCTTTGAAACTGGCACATCAGGAAAAACCCTAATCCACACACGACCAGCACGTTTCATATGACGTGTCATAGCACGACGTGCTGCCTCAATTTGACGAGCTGTAACACGCTCAGGCTCAAGTGCTTTAAGTCCAAATTGACCAAAAGTTAGCGTATAGCCACCTTTGGCAACCCCATGAATGCGGCCCTTATGAGCTTTACGGAATTTAGTGCGTTTTGGTTGTAACATATTTCACCTATTCCTATCTTTTGGCCGTATCTTGTCGGCGTTGTTGTTTTTGACCAGGTCCACCTGCTTCGCTTGCACGACGCTCGTGAGCTGAAGGATCATGTTCCATTACGTCACCTTTATAAATCCAAACTTTGATACCAATAATACCATAAGTTGTATCTGCTTCTGCAACGCCATAATCAATATCAGCACGCAAAGTATGAAGAGGAACTCTGCCCTCACGATACCATTCTGTACGGGCAATATCTGTTCCACCCAAGCGACCTGCAACATTAACACGAATACCACCAGCACCCATACGCATTGCTGTTTGCACTGCTCGCTTCATTGCACGACGAAATGCAACACGGCGTTCAAGCTGTTGTGCAATACCTTGCGCAACAAGATTAGCATCAACTTCAGGCTTACGAACTTCAACAATATTAATATTAACATCGCTTTCAGTAAATTCCTTAACTTTGCCCTTTAGCTTGTCAATATCAGCGCCCTTTTTGCCAATAACAATACCTGGACGTGCAGTATGAATAAACACACGACATTTACGGTGTGGGCGCTCAATAGTAATCTTTGAAACACCTGCTTGCTTTAGCTCTTTTTTGAGCATTTTGCGGATTTTAAGATCCTCTTGCAACAATGCGCCATATTCACCCTTATTAGCGAACCAACGAGATTCCCATGTGCGATTAATACCGAGGCGCAAGCCAATTGGATTTATCTTCTGACCCATTATACGGTCTCCTCAACTTCACGCACAACAATAGTTAAGTGCGCAAAAGGTTTTTGAACTTGTGCTGATTTACCACGACCACGTGCACGAAAACGTTTCATTACCAAAGAATTTCCGACATAGGCTTCAGCAACTACCAAAGCATCTAGTTCAAGGTTATGATTATTTTCAGCGTTAGCAATGGCACTCTCTAATGTTTTTCTAACCGCATTAGCAATTCTTTTTGGTGAGAATGAAAGATCATCTAATGCTTTTTGAACTTTTAAACCACGAATTTGCTGAGCTACAAGATTAAGCTTTTGCGGCGATGTGCGAACTTAGCGCAAAACCGCTTTTGCTTCATTATCTTTTAGGGCACGTAATGTTTTTGGTTTGCTCATGATTAAACCCTCTTAACCTTCTTGTCAGCCGTATGACCATAAAAGGTACGAGTTGGTGCAAATTCACCAAACTTATGACCAATCATATCTTCTGAAATATTTACAGGGATATGTTTTCTGCCATTATAAACGCCAAATGTTAGACCTACAAATTGAGGCAAAATCGTTGAGCGACGTGACCAAATTTTAATAACCTCATTGCGGCCGCTTTCACGGCTTTTTTCGGCTTTTTTTAATAAATACCCATCAACAAATGGGCCTTTCCAAACAGAGCGAGTCATATTCTATCTGCCCTTCTTCTTAGCGTGACGGGAGCGAACAATAAATTGATCGGTTGATTTATTACTACGAGTTCTCTTACCCTTAGTTGGCTGACCCCAAGGAGAAACTGGGTGACGACCACCAGAAGTACGCCCTTCACCACCACCATGCGGGTGATCCACTGGGTTCATGGCAACACCACGAACTGATGGGCGTCTGCCGAGCCAGCGATTACGGCCAGCTTTACCAAGATTGGTGTTCGAGTGATCTGGATTTGAGACTGCACCAACAGTTGCAAGACAAGTTCCATGAACTTTACGTTGCTCACCAGAGTTAAGACGCAAAGTTGCCCAACCCTGATCACGACCAACATATTGCGCATAAGCCCCAGCTGAGCGAGCAACCTGTGCCCCTTTGCCCGGTTTCATCTCAATATTATGAACGATTGTTCCAACTGGCATTCTTTCAAGCGGCATAGTATTGCCTGGCTTAACGTCAACAGCATCACGAGAAGAGATAACTTTATCCCCTGCCCCAAGACGTTGAGGTGCCACAATATATGCTCGCTCACCATCATCATAAGTAATTAGTGCAATGAAGGCTGTGCGGTTTGGATCATATTCAATTCGCTCAACAGTGCCTATCACATCATATTTTGTGCGCTTAAAATCAATCAAACGATATGTGCGCTTATGACCGCCACCACGACGACGTGATGTAATGCGACCTCTATTATTGCGACCACCTGATTTGCTGAGACCTTCTGTCAATTTCTTGACTGGCTTGCCATTATGAAGCTCTGAACGGTCAATACCGATAAGAGCGCGCCTACCTGGCGAAGTTGGATTATATTGCTTTAATGCCATTATCTATTCCTCGCCTATAGACCTGTCGCAATGTCGATATGTTGACCATCAACAAGAGTGACTATTGCTTTTTTAACATCAAGTCGACGGCCTTTAATTCCACGAAAACGCTTCGTTTTGCCTTTGCGAATATTTGTATTTACTGATTTTACCTTAACAGAAAACAATGCTTCAACAGCCTTTTTAATTTGTGGCTTAGTTGCATCTATTGCTACATCAAACACTACTTGATTATTTTCAGAAGCAATGGTTGATTTTTCTGTAACTACTGGATTGCGGATAATGTCGTAATTTGAGGTTTTACTCATGCTAGTCGTGCCTCCAAAGCTTCAATCGCAGCTTTAGTTAAAACAAGCTTATTACGACGTAAAATATCATAAACATTAATAC
>JAJRPR010000041.1 GCA_024280655.1 Alphaproteobacteria bacterium
GGCTCTTCAACTATTGCTCATAATAGTGCTTGGGCAATAGCTAATAGCATTAAGCAAGATGTGGTAATACTTGATATGGATATTGCTTTTGGTACTTCAGGGCTTAATTTTAATCAAGATCCATGAACAGGAATAGCAGATGCACTATTTGCTAGTGAAACATTAGATGGGCTTAAGCTTGATCGTATTATGTCAAAGGCTGCAAAGCATATTAATTTATTAAGTGCGTCATGTAATCTTGATAAGGCTTATGATTTTAGTGAACGTAGCTTTGAAAATATTATTGATTTATGCCAGCAAAGTGTGCCGATTGTAATTTTAGATATTCCTCATGTTTGGAATGGCTGGGTAAAACATACATTATCTATGGTTGATGAAATTGTTATTGTTGTTGAGCCAGATTTAGCAAATCTAAGAAATGCTAAAAATATAATTGATATATTAAAAACATTGCGCCCAACAGAGGCAGAACCTTTGTTAATTGTAAATAAAAGTGGTGTTGCAAAACGACCCGAAATTGTTGCGCAAGAATTTGCTGATTCAATAGAATGTAAATTATTTGATGAAATTGCCTTTGATAGTGCGGTTTTTGGTACTGCGGCAAATAATGGTCAGATGATTGCTGAAATTGCTAAAAATCACAAGGCTGTAGAAGTTTTCAAAAAGATTGCCTTTAGGGTAAGTGGGCGAGATGCTGAGGAAGCTAATAAGAAGCCAGCTGGGTTAAATATTCCAAGTTTGATGAAACTTTTAAAGCGCGCCTAAGGGGCTTAAGTAAATAGGATAAATAATGTTTGGTAAGCGTACTAATTTTGATAAAAAACTAGGAAAGCAACAGGGAAATGAACCTAACCCGCCAGTTGCTCAAGATAGCCAAATAATTACCACTGCTTCTGTTGAAAAGAAGGCTGAAGATAGTGTGCAACCATACTCGCATGAAAAAAGCCAAGCACAAACAGAGGAAGTTTCTAGTAGTGCTTTGGGAAAACAAAATGAGCAATATTTCTCTATTCGCTCTGTGGTATTCTCTGCCCTCATAGATTCACTTGACCTAAGTCAGCTTGCGACAATGGAGGGTGAAGCCGCTCGTGAAGAAATTCGTGATATTGTTTTAGAAATTGTCGCACTTAAATCGATTGTTATGTCAATAGCAGATCAAGAAGAATTGCTTGATGATATTTGTGATGATGTGTTGGGCTATGGACCGCTTGAGCCATTATTAGCACGTGATGATATTTCTGATATTATGATAAATGGTTCACAAAAATGCTATATTGAAGTTAATGGTAAAGTTAAACTTACTAATGTGCGCTTGAGAGATGATGCGCATTTAATGAATGTGTGTCAGCGAATAGTTAGTCAAGTTGGACGCCGAGTTGATGAAAGCTCACCAATTTGTGATGCTCGCCTTCCTGATGGCTCACGTGTAAATGTTATTGCCCCTCCATTGGCTATTGATGGCGCTTCGCTTACTATTCGTAAGTTTAAAAAAGATAAATTGACATTACCTCAACTAGTAAAATTTGGCTCGATTTCACCTGATGGAGCAGAAGTATTGCGAATTATTGGACGGGTTCGAGCAAATGTCCTGATTTCTGGTGGTACTGGCTCGGGTAAGACAACTTTATTGAATTGTTTAACTGCTTTTATTGAGACTGATGAGCGTATTATTACTTGCGAAGATAGTGCTGAATTACAGTTGCAACAGCCCCATACTGTGCGACTTGAAACCAGACCTCCTAATATTGAGGGTGAGGGCGAAATTACTATGCGTGATTTGGTAAAGAACTGCTTGCGTATGCGCCCTGAAAGAATAATTGTGGGGGAGGTGCGTGGCCCTGAAGCATTTGATTTATTACAAGCTATGAATACGGGTCATGATGGCTCAATGGGTACATTACACGCTAACTCACCAAGAGAGGCGTTAAGCCGTATTGAATCAATGATTACAATGGGTGGTTATTCACTGCCATCAAGAACAATTCGGGAAATGATTGTATCGTCAATAGATGTTATTGTTCAGGCAACACGCCTGCGTGATGGCTCACGCCGTAGCACTCATATTACAGAAGTATTGGGTATGGAAGGTGAGGTTATTGTGACACAAGATGTGTTTCTTTATGATATTACTGGTGAAGATGAAAAGGGCGATTTGACAGGCCAGCATCGCTCAACAGGGATAACTAAGCCTAAATTTAATGAAAGAGCGCGATATTATAACGAAGAAGCTAATTTAGTTGCAGCGCTTGAAAGCGCTAATATTGAACATAAAGAAATGGTGGGTAAATAATATGTCATCATTAATTTTAGCATTATTAGCTTTTGTATCTGTTGGTGCATTGGGTGCAGTGTTTGTTCCGTCAATTTTTGGCAACGCTAAAAGGGTTGATAAAAGGATCAATGCCTATACTGGGAATATGCAAGATAAGGCTAAAAATAAAGGTCTCTTGCGTACTAAGGAAAACCGTCGAAAAGCAATTCAATCAGTGTTGGACGATCATGCACAAAAGAACAAGAAAAAGAAGCTTTCACTAAAAGAAAAGATTTTTCAATCTGGAATGTCGATTTCTAAAGCTGCTTATATTCGTAATGCTATTATTGCTAATGTAATATTTTTTATTGTTTTATTTCTAATTGAAACACCTATTTGGTTTGCAGCAACTATGTCTGTTGCTATGGCATATGTTGGGGCAATGTGGTTTTTAGGTTTTAAGCGTAAAAAATATCAAGCGAAATATCTTGCAGAATTACCAAATGCTGTTGAAGCGATTGTGCGTGGGATAAAAGCTGGAATGCCATTAAATGATTCAATAAAGGTTGTTGCAAAAGATGTTAAAGAGCCAGTTCGCAGTGAATTTGCCCGTGTTGTAGAACAGCAAGCGATAGGCAAGGGAATGGCAGATTCAATTTTGGTTTTATATGATCGTGTGCCTGTTTCAGAAGTGAATTTTTTGGTTGTGGTTATTGCTGTGCAAGAGCAAGCGGGTGGTAATTTGGCTGAAGCGTTGCAAAATCTTTCTCGTGTGTTGCGAGATCGTAAAAAAATGAAGGCAAAAGTAAAAGCTATGGCTTCTGAAGCTAAGGCTTCTGCTGGAATTATTGGCTCATTACCTTTTATTGTGGCTATTTTAGTATCTATTGCTAGTCCAGGTTATTTGACCCCACTATTTGCAACCCCTATGGGTAATGTTTGGTTGGGTATTGCAGCAGGTATGTTGTCGATGGGTGGGTTCATTATGAATAAAATGATCCAGTTTGATTATTAAAAATTATTGTAGATGAGTTTTGGAATTTGATAAATGACAAATATAGTTGAACTATTTACAAACGCAGATTCTTTGATGAGTATTCTTGCAGCTATTGCAGTTGCAGCTATTATATTTACTATTGGTGCGCAATTAACTGACAAAATTGAATTAAAATCACGAGTAAAGCACGTTGCAAATGAGCGTGAGAGAATGCGCATTGCAGAAATGGAGCGCTTAAGAAATAACGAAGGCAAGAGAAGTAGCGCACGTTCTGATATTAATTCAAAAAAATATA